>JAIWNK010000162.1 GCA_020216845.1 Anaerolinea sp.
GCAATCGTCCAGGCCTCATTGCCGACCAGGTGATCAATAAAGTTGGCAACCCACACGCAATGGGTTTCAAAATAGGGGTCACCATTCAGGCGCAGTTGACCGGCATGGAGTTCATGCCCCCACCGAAGCGCTTCGGCAATCGCCTCGGTGCGCGGTGAAAACTCGCCGATGTTGAATTCGCGCAGAAAGTCAGGTCGAATTTCACGCACACGTCGAACGTAAACCATAGCTTAAAGTATACCTTGAAATTAAAGGAAGGCAAGGGCTTGTCGCACGAGAGCACGGCGTTCACAAGCTTGACAAAAACAAAACTTCTGTTCCAATCCCGAGTTTGTGAAAACCGTGCTAAGGGCGGTGACCAATCTTTACAATTATACTCATCTCATATATAATTTGAGTATGATTGTAAAAGACGGATTATCACCCTTGGAACGAACAAGGAAAATCCTGGCTGGTCAGAACGGCACTCTTTTGACTACCGATCTGGCTAAATTCAACATTGCGAGAACTTACCTATCCATTCTGGAGAGAAATGGCGAAATCGAAAGGGTTTCAAGAGGCGTTTACCAGGCAAAAGATGCAGTTGAAGATGAATTGTTTAGCATTCAAGCCAATTGCCGCTCTGTGGTCTATTCACATGAGACAGCGCTCTACCTGCACGACTTAACAGATAGAAGTCCATTACGATATTCGCTCACGGTACCGGTCGGTTACCACTCCGCCTCACTGATCCAGGGAGGGTATAAGATATTCTACGTCAACCGAGGCCTATTCGACCTGGGAGTCATCACGCTGAAATCTCCCCACGGCAATCCGATTCGGGTAACAGGCCTGGAAAGGACGATCTGCGATATTTTACGTGGCAGAAATCGGATGGATATGCAGATCGTTTATGAGGCCCTGAAACGTTATGTAAAGCGGAACGAGAAGGATATTGATTTGCTCTATGCTTATGCCAAACGTTTCAGCATCCAGAAAATCATCCGGCAGTATATCGAGATTCTTTTATGAGTAACGCAATGCAGCTAAAAGCCAGGATCAAGAACCTGGCGTCCAACTATCATGTTCCTGCTCAGGCTGTTCTCCAGAATTTCATGTTGGAGTGCTTGTTGGAGAGAATCTCAATATCGAAATACAAAGATATGGTGGTTCTCAAGGGCGGAATGCTCATTGCATCTCTGGTTGGTATCCGCAGCAGGACGACAATGGATATGGACACAACTTTGAAAGGCTACCCCCTTTCTGAAGAGACTATTCAGACGGCGTTTGCGGATATTTGCGCTATTCAGTTGGATGATGAAGTTTCCTTTGAGTTGGGTTGTATTGAGCCTATTCGGGACGATGACGAATACGGCGGTTATCGACTGACGATCGTCGCCAGATATGAAGGGATCAATACCCCATTGAAGATGGATATCACAACGGGGGATATTATTACCCCCAGTGCTATCCGCTACACTTTTCGCTCGAATTTTGAAAATAAGGCGATTGAGGTCTGGGCTTACACCATCGAAACCATCCTGGCCGAAAAGGTCGAGACAATTTTACGCAGAAGTGTGCTCAATACCCGGCTAAGAGATTTTTATGATGTCTACATCATCATGAAAACCCAACGCCAGGCAGTCAGCCAAGAAACCTTTGTAACCGCGTTGCACGCGACTTGTGAAAAGAGAATGTCCCAGAAGGCATTGCAGGGCAAAGACGAAATCTTGCGAAACATCCAGTCGGATCCGATCATGCAACAACGTTGGGAGCGCTACTGCAAAGAGAATTACTACGCAAATGGGATCAAATTTGACGATGTCATTGGTGTGCTGTTTGAGATGATGAATTGGCATCGTCCAGCGTGACTCTACGCGCCTGCAAACAAACCGAATTTCACGCGCACGTCGAACAAAAACCATGGCTTAAACTATGCCTTGAATTTAGAGAAAGCAAGGGCTTGTCGCACGGGAGTAAGTGTGATAGAATCAGTGCGCTTTGGGAGGGATGGCCGAGCGGCCTATGGCGCCTGTCTTGAAAACAGGTGTGGGTAACACCACCGGGGGTTCGAATCCCTCTCCCTCCGCCTTGTGTAGGTACGGCGTAGGCTTAACAGCAAAGAGTAGTTTGCACCTGGGGAGGTGCCAGAGAGGCCGATTGGGCTCGCCTGCTAAGTGAGTGCTGGGAATTACCTCAGCCGTGGGTTCGAATCCCACCCTCCCCGCCTGGTTTTGATGATCGTTTCAGCCGTGTGCCCCCATTGAGGGGGTGTCATTCGTATCCCTATAGGGCATGGCTGGACGCGCTACGCCTACGCCCCCCATCAAGACTGCCATGCCCCTACCTGACATGGCTAGGCCCTTGAGGGCAGTTTTTGTTTTCAGCCGTGTGCCCCCATTGAGGGGGTGTCATTCGAATCCCTATAGGGCATGGCTGGGTGCGCTACGCCTACGCCCCCCATCAAGACCGTCCTGCCCCTACGACCACGGCAGGGCTGGATGCGCTACGCCTACGCCCCCATCAAGACCGTCCTGCCCCTACGACCACGGCATGGCTGGATGCGCTATGCCTACGTCCCCCATCAAGACCGTCCTGCCCCTACGACCATGGCAGGGGGAGACGCACCATGTTTCCAGCATCGTTGTGCTGATGGCGTAGTTTGCTTATCGCACAAGCGCCATTTACCGGTATAATAAACGCATGAGCAAGATCCAAACCCGTTACGTCTGTCAACAATGCGGTCGCACCGCGCCCAAAGCATTGGGGCGCTGCCCACAATGCGGCAGCTATGGCAGCATGGTCGAAGAAGTGCTGACGCCCGCTGCAGCACCGCAGCCGAGTCAGGCCGGACGCGGGCTGAGCAGCCGCTCGCAGCCGCGCCGCCTGAGCGAAATTAGCGGCGACCCGGAAGAGCGCTTGCGCCTGCCAATCGGTGAATTTGCGCGCGTGCTGGGCGGCGGGGTTGTGCCGGGCTCCATCGTCCTGGTCGGCGGCGACCCGGGCATTGGCAAATCCACACTGCTGCTGCAAATGGCCGTCGAAATGGCGGCAACGCAGCGCGTGCTGTATGTCTCGGGTGAGGAATCGGAACGGCAAATCAAAATGCGCGCCGTGCGCCTGCGGCGCGAGGACGATGGCAGTAGCCTGCCCATGCCCGAAGAACTCTTCCTGGTGACCGAAACCAATTTACAGACGATCCTGGAACACGTGCAGCAGGTGCAACCAGGCTTGTTGATTGTGGACTCGATCCAAACCGTTTACCTGCCAGAGATGGGTTCAAGCGCCGGTTCGGTCGGGCAGGTGCGCGAATGCGCCAACCGCCTGCGCGAGCTGGCCAAAAGCAGCGGCGTGTCCGTGTTTTTGATTGGGCACGTGACCAAAGAAGGCATGATCGCCGGGCCGCGCGTCCTGGAACATATTGTGGATACGGTGCTGTACCTGGAAGGCGATCGCTTCTTATCCTTTCGGTTGCTGCGTTCGGTGAAAAACCGTTTTGGGGCTACCTCAGAGGTGGGCGTGTTTGAAATGCGCGAGCACGGCATGGTGGAAGTGCCCAACCCCTCCGAGGCTTTTCTGGCCGAGCGCATGATCAACGCCCCCGGCTCGGCCATTGCCGTTACGATGGAAGGCACCCGCCCGATTCTGGTTGAGATTCAGGGCCTGACCAGCCCCTCAAACCTGGGCAACCCGCGCCGCACCCCCAACGGCATGGATATCAACCGCATGTTGCTGGTGACGGCTGTGTTGACGCGACGGATGGGCCTGCGCCTGGGTGAACAAGATGTGTTCGTCAACGTCGTTGGTGGGTTGCGCGTCAGCGAACCCGCGGCAGACCTGGCCATGGCCGCGGCGATCAGCGCCTCGCTGCGCGATGCACCGGTGCGTGCGGATGCCGTGTTGATTGGCGAGGTGGGGCTTTCGGGCGAACTGCGTTGGGTCGGGCAAATGAATGCCCGCCTGCGCGAGGCCGCCAAACTGGGCTTTCGGGCGGCAATTGTGCCGCGCCGCGTGCGCCGCGGCGAAGCCTGGCCCGAAGGCATTCAAATCCTGGAGGCGCGCAGCCTGCGCGAGGCGCTTGGGCTGGCCATTTTACTGGAAAAACAATCCTGAATTTTCGTCTCATCTTGACGATGCGGAGGAACCAATGTCTGACTTATTCAACCTCTTCCCCTTTTCCTGGCTTCAGGCAACACGGCGCAATCACGCCCTGGAACATGCCACCCTGCAAATTTTGGCTCGCAAGCACCCCGGTTTGCGCAGCGGCGGCTATTCGGATGGGCGCGGCTTTTGGATTTTGGGCGACCTGCGCACCGAAGACGTGTTGGAAGCAGCAGAAGAAGCGCTCGCGCGCCTCAAAGCTGGCGAAAGCGCCCTGGCCATTCACCCCTATTGCGGCACCAATTTTGCCCTCGCCGGGCTGGCAGGCGGCACAGCTGCCTGGCTGGCCATGTTACCCGGGGCGCGCACGCTGCGTCAAAAGTTCGACCGCTTCCCGTTTGTCATCCTGTTGACGACCCTGGCACTCATCCTTGCCCGTCCGCTTGGCCCGCTGGCACAGGCCTACCTGACAACCGATAGCAATCTGGGCAATTTGCGCATTCAGGAAGTCGTGCGTTACCCGCGCAAAGATATTCGCCTGCACCGCGTTCGCACCGTCTCAAGCTGAAGAGGAAGTCCCCATGCATGAATTACAACGTCTGGTGCGGCTGCACGGCAACCCTCTGATTCAAGGCACGCGCGTCACCTGGGTTTGGGAAGGCGAAACCGCCCCCTACCTGGTGGGCGACTTCAACAACTGGGATGATAGCGTCGCGCTCTTACAGCCGGTAGCCAGGGGGGTATGGAGCTATTCAACCGAGTTGCCATTGGATGCCTACATTGAATACGCTTTGCGTGCCCATCCCAACGGGCACGAACGGCTGCCCGACCCCTACAATGCCCGCCGCACGCCCAATGGCATGGGCTATCACAACTATTTTTTCTACATGCCGCAGGGCAAGCCCAGCTTGTTGGCCCGCCGCCGCCGCTCTGGGCGCGGACAATTGCTGGAGCGCGAGCTGCGCGACACAATGCTGATGGCGACACCGCGGCGCAGCATCTGGCTCTATCAACCGCCGGTGCAAGAGCCCTGCCCGCTGCTGATCGTGCTGGACGGCAAAGACTATTTGCGGCGCGCCAACCTGCCCGCCATCATCGAGAACCTGTCTGCCCCGGGCAAGATGCGCCCGGTCGCGCTGGCGCTGATTGACAATGGCGGCCCGGCGCGCGGGGTCGAATATTTGTGCAGCGAAGCAACGTTGGGTCTGCTGCTAACACAGGTGATCCCGTTGGCACAAAGCGAGTTGAATCTGCTGCCCCCCGAAAGCGGCACTTATGGCATCCTTGGCGCCTCGCTGGGCGGGCTGATGGCGCTCTATGCTGGGCTGCGCGCCCCGCATATCTTCGGGCGCGTCCTCAGCCAATCGGGCGCCTTCCTACTGCCCGGATACGAGACCCCCGTGTTTGAGCTTGTGCGCCGCCAAGCCGCCCCGACATTGCAAACCTGGCTAGACGTGGGCCGCTACGAGTCGCTTTTGCAGGCCAACCGCACGCTGCGATCCGAAATGCAAGCACGCGGCTACAACGTTGCCTATCGCGAATTCAACGCAGGTCACAATTACCCCGCCTGGCGCGACAATGTGCATCATGGCCTGATGGCGCTCTACCCCAACGAGCTATAAACTGCGCCCCTCATCCTGAAGCGCCGCACGCAGACGCACCAACACCTGATCCAAATCAAGGTTGGCGGCGCGTTGCCGGGCTGCATCCATCTGTCCTGCATCCAGATGATCCAGAAAAGACAGGGTTCGCTCGTTGCGCCATCCGGGCAACAAGCGGTCCAGGGCTGCGCTCAGTTCTACAGTCAACAGCGGTGACCTACCCATCAGCCAGTTCAAAGCGACTGGCCAAAAATTGTTCGCAAAGCGCAGATTTTCCGCCTGTTGCAACCAGTTCATCGCCTGCAACAAAGCCTGCCGACAGTCCTCATCTTGCCCCGAGAGCAAACGCAGGTAGGCCAACGTGCTCCAGGCAATCAGCAGAGCAATGCCTTCTTGCATTTGTTCAAAAATTTCAATGGCTTGCAGGGCGCGAGCGCAACTTTCCTGCAGCTGCTCGGCTTGCAGTGACTCCTCCAACCTGGGCAAGGAAATTTCAACCATATCCAACAAGCTGTAGCCCACCACGCGGGCATCACCAATCTGACGGCCCAGCTGAATGCTTTCGTTGAACAGCTGCAAGGCAGCGGCATCATCGCCCAGGTAAGCCAACACCCCGCCAAGGTGATTGAACACAAATGGCAAGCGATATTGAACGCCCAATTCGCGCAGAATCTGCACGCTTTCTTCTAAGCAATGCCGTGCCTCAGCATAGCGTTGCTGATCGCGCAAGACAACCCCCAAATAATCAAGCAGTTCCGCTACAAGGGTTGGCACATCCTGCTGTCGGGCAAGCTGTAAGGCCGTTTCAAAAAAGGTTTGGGCACGCTCCATCTGTCCCTGAAACCAGGCCAAACGCCCCAACCCGGCAACCACACGACATTCAGCCAATCCATCGCCAGACAGGCGCGCCTGGACAATACTCCGCTGAAGCAGGTCTTCGGCTACCGCATATCTGCCCCGAATCGATTCAATCGCTGACAAGAAAAACAAAGCATTCGCCATCAGCCGAGGCTGCGCAAGCGCCTCGGCCAGGTTGAGCGCTTCTTCAAGCAATGAACGCGCCGGGTCATACCGATCGAGGGCAATGAGCAATTGCGACTGCCACAAGGTCAGGTGGGCACGCAGCAAACAAGGCTCTTTCCAGGCGGTCAGGGCCGGTTCAAATGCAGCCACGCCCTCAACGGCACGGCCACTCAAAAGCCAAAATAGTGCCAAGGCTTCGCCCAGCTGAAGCAAAGCCTGCTCCTGTCGGTGTGTCTGAGCCCACTGCCAGGCTACGTGCAAATCTTCATATTGCTGTGCCAGGGTGCGCAACGCGAGGAGCTGTTGCGAGCTATTCAATGCCCTGGCAGACTGTTCAGCCAAGGCAGCGCACCAATCACAATGGCGTTGTTGCACCTGTTCGGCCTCTTTGGCATCCTGAACGAGCTTATCGGCAGCATATTGTCGAATGAGCGGGTGCAAGTCGTAACGCGTTTCCGTGTCCATTGGCCGCATGGCCCGCAAGAGCGATTTATCCATCAACCCACTCAGCTGCAACAGGGTGCAACCGGCCACTTGCTGCGCAGCCTGACGGTCAAAACTGCCCCGAAAAACGGATAGGCGGCGCAAACTTGCTTGCTCAGCTTCATCCAACAATCGCCAGGAATATTCAAACACGGCGCGCAAGCTGCGGTGCCGCTCAGGACGATCGCGCTGTGCAACTTGCAAAAAATCCAGGCTGCGCTCAATTTCAACCACAATCTCAGCCAGGCTGAGCAAGCGCGACCAGCCACAAGCCAATTCGATGGCGAGCGGCAAGCCATCAATCAGTTGGCCGATGCGCAAAGCCTGAGGGCGCTCTTGGCGTGCAAGACCTCTGCCACGGCTGCGCAACAACGCCTGTTCAAACAGACAAATGGCGCTATAGGTTTCAAATTGTGGATCGTCCACACTGTCCGGCAGGGACATGCCCTGTAGCTGAAACAGCTCTTCTTCCATGCGATTCAGGCGCTCGCGCGAGGTAACCAACAACTTGAGGCGCGGGGCGTGTTGCAAAATCTGACCGACCAGGTCACCCCCGGCAATCACATGCTCAAAGTTATCCAACACCAACAACATCTGCCGTCCAGCGAGGTAGCGTAGCAATTGCCCAAGCAGCGGTTCACGGGCATAAAAAGTAAAACGTAACGCCTCGGCAATGGCCGAAACAATTTGCCCGGCATCGGTCAGAGGGGCCAAAGGGACGAAATAGACACCATCCGCAAATTGCTCAACCTGTTCAGCTGCGACTTGCAAGGCAAGGCGAGTTTTGCCAACCCCACCGGGGCCAATCAGGGTCAGCAATCGGCAATTGGGGCGCGCCAATTGCTGCGAGAGCACCGACAGGTCAGCTGCACGGCCAACAAACGGTGTGCTTTGCGGCGGCAAGTTGTGCGGATGAGCCGAAAGCGTGCGCAACGCCGGAAAGGTTTGCAGCGGCAAATCGGGATGACGCAGTTCATAGATATGCTGCGGCTCGATCAAATCCTTGAGCAGATGGACGCCATGATCATACAAACTGGCCCCCGCTGGCAAACTTGCCTGTGCCATGGCAGCCGAAAGCAGAATCTGCCCACCCCAGGCAGCCGAGAGCAGGCGCTGTGTGCGGCTGACTTCGAGGCCAAAATAATCTTCTCCACCGTCGCGCCAGGAAGCGTGCAGATGATGCTCAGCCTCACCGAGGTGCAAAGCCAAACGAACCCGCAATTCGCCCAAGGCGCCCCAATCCTGGGCAGCAATGCGGCGTTGAATTTGCAAGGCACAGCTGAGCGCCATTTGTAATTCCGTGCCATCGCCAAAGACGGCAAAAATGCCATCGCCGGTGTGTTTGATCACCTCGCCGCCGAAGTCTTGCACCGTTTGACGCATGATCGAGTCGTGTAAGACCAACGCTGCCGCCATCTCACGGCCATATTTCTGCCACAAAATGGTTGAGCCCTCAATGTCACTGAACAGAAAAATTGGCATATCATGATTATACTCAATTTTAGCCCCAAGAACCTGCCTCTGGACTTTTCCACAGCCTTGTCAACGCATTTGCACAGATTCCTCCACAGGGCCACGGAGCTTATCCACAAATTTGGGCAGTTTATCCACAAGGCACGGAGAAAAAAGCTATTATAATAAATTACATACACAATGAACGATTCCTCCTCTCATCCCACATCGGTGCCGCGCCCGCCCTCGCTGGTGACGCGCATCGTCAACGGCCTGGTGTCGCTGACCTGGATCGGCCTGGCCCTGGCCTTCAGCCGCACGGCCAACCCGTTGGGGCGCAGCGGCCCTTTGCCCTTCAGCATCTGGCTGGTGTTGGGGGTTTTGGTGTTGCTGGCATTGCTCATCTCAGATGTGCGCCTGGCGCTTCGCAAAAGGGGCAACGCCGACGCCCTGTTGCACTGGGGCGATGCGCTGCTATGGGTGGGGTTTTTATTGGCAATCCTCTACTGGCAGGTTGACGTTCTGGCAACGCCACTGTTTGGCAGCCTGGTTTGCCTGGTTGTGGCGGTCAGTTTCGCACTTAAGGCATTGCCCAAGCAAACATTGGGCGAAAGGAAGGAAAAATGAAAACGATCTCTATCCGCCGTCTCTTGGTTTGGGGGCTGCTGACGCTTGTGCTGCTGTCATGCAACCTGTCGGCCCCCAGTCAACCAACAGTTGCGCCCTCGGTCATCACCGTCAACGCCGTGCCGCAACCCACTGAAACGCCCCCACCACCCCCCAGCCCAACAGTGCCCCCACCACCGACCGAAAGTCCAACGCCAGCGCTGCCGTTCATCGAATATCAGGGCGTGCGCTTCAGCTATAGCCCCATGATCGCCGCCAACGTCTCGGTCGAAACGGTGCCGGCCAGCCCAGAGTCCAACAATACCCCCTATTGGGACCGCTTCCCTGAGCACCTCAAATTCACCTTCAATGGCTACTTGTTGGCCAAAACCTTCCATGAGGCGCATGTTTGGGTCTATCCAGTGCAGGGGCTGCAACAAAAAAGCGAGGGCGCTACCATGGTCATTGCAGAACTGCGTCAAGTGCTGACCAACCGCCCCCAAGCGCCCGAATCGTTGCCGATGCTGCCGATCTTCAACGCGGCCCAATTGCTGCGCGTGCAGGTCAGTTATTTGCGCTTTGGCAGCGGTCAGGGCGTGCGCTACCTGAGCCAATATGCCCAATACGCCGCCCCGATCAACAACAAAGAGTTGTTCTACACTTTCCAAGGCATCACCGACGATGGACGCTACTACGTTGCCGCGGTGATGCCCATCAGTCACCCCAACCTGCCAGCGGATGCCGAAACCTTCATGCAGGGCAAGGACTGGAATCAATTCAGCGAGGTCTATCAGCCCTATGTGCAAGAAATGGCCCGCGAACTGAACGGGTTTGACGGAGAGAGCTTCAGCCCATCCTTAAGTCAGCTGGATCAGATTTTCAGCTCGCTGACGATCAACAAGTAACGCCTTTTTTCAACAAGACACGGCCATCCAGGTTTGGGATGGCCGTGTTGATTTGGATGGCAAGGCCCGCTCTTACTGGCAGCCGCCCAGGTCGTTGGAGGTCAGGCAGGGCGTTGGCTCCAGGGTCTTGGTTGCGGTCGGCGTGCGAGTGGGCGTGGCCGATTTGGTCGGCGTGAGCGTAATCGTCGGCGTGCGCGTGATCGTGCGCGTCCGCGTGATGGTGCGCGTCTGCGTGATGGTTGGCGTGCGCGTGATCGTGCGCGTTGCCGTCACCGTCGGCGAGGCGGTGCGCGTCGCTGTGTTCGTCGGCGTGTTGGCCTGCAACACCAGCGTCTGCACGATCAGGTTCGATTTCTTGAACGAATCATTATTGCGCGCCATGATCACCAGGCGATAGGTGCCATTGGTAATCTTCTGGAATGGGGCAACCGGGGTCACGCCGGAACCCTGTTCCCAGTAATCAATGTTGACCCGCTTTTGAATGCAGTTGCTGCCGCTGCGGCCAAACAAACAGATGGGCAGTTCACCAGAGGGGACGTAGCGCCAATGTACCAACTGCCCGGCGCTGTTGTAGACCAAGAACCACGTGTAGCGGATATTGGTATCGTTGCCGTTGATCACGGCGCGGACGGAGAACGAATCGGCCAGGCTGCCAATCTGCGTGGTTTGGATGCTTGGCCCCATGCGGCCGGTCATGGTGATCTGACAGGCCAACGTGGGTGCACCGGTTGGCACAATCACGTAAGACAGGCTGCCGGTCATATCCCCGCTCCAATAGAAGTTTTGCATGTCAGGCGTGGGGTTGGGCGGGGTGATGCGCATGGTAGGCGTCGGTGTACCGGGCAAAACCGGCGGGAAGGAGCTGAATTCCGGTTTAATCCAGAAGTTGAAGGTGCGCGGCGCCGGGGTTGGGGC
>JAIWNK010000108.1 GCA_020216845.1 Anaerolinea sp.
CATTCCGGCGCTGGAACGACGCCTGAAGGATAACCCGCGCGAAGGTCAGAAGTGGATGGAGCGTTGGACGATCATTGGCACGGTGCCAATGGCGTTGCTCTCAGCCATCGGGCAGGTGAACATCTTCAATCAGATGACGGGTGGCGGCAGTGTTTTGACCTTCACCTTTGGGCTGACGGCGCAGAGCTGGCTGCCAACCATTACGCTGATCTTGAGCATGATGGCTGGTACCATGCTCGGCATTTGGCTGGGTCAGTTGATCTCTGAGTTTGGCATTCCCAATCAGGGGTTGTCGCTGATCATCTTTGCGGGTATTGTGGCGCGCATTCCCAGCAACCTGCTGCGTTTGGCGGCCGATCAGCAATACTGGTGGTTGATCTTCATCATCCTGATCATCCTGGCGCTCACAATTTTTGCGATTGTGTTTGTGACGCAGGGTCGGCGCAATGTGCCGGTGCTGTTCCCAGGACGACGGGTTGGTTCGCGCATGTCTATGCCGGTGAAGAGCAGCTTGCCGTTGATGGTCAACATGGCAGGTATGATCCCGCTCATCTTTGCGCAATCCATCCTCACGTTCCCGGCGATTTTGGCGGGCTTCTTCATCAACAACAAAGTTGAAGCTGTGCAGACATTTGCAATGGGCGTGTACAACTTCTTCAATAACAGCAATTTGTGGTATGCGTTGCTGTACTTCATCATGGTGGTGCTGTTCACATTCTTCTATACGGATGTGTTGTTTGCCAATCAGAACTATGGTGATACGTTGAAGAAGCAGGGTGCGCAGATTCCGGGTGTGTTGCGCGGTGAAGCGACGCAGAAATATCTGACGCGGGTGCAGCGGCGCATTACCATGCCAGGGGCTTTGTTCCTGGGCTTTGTGGCGGTGTTGCCCTACATTCTGGCGGCGGTTTTGCCGGGTGGAGCAGCGCAGTCGGCGGGTTTGTTCCTGATCTCATCGAGCGGCTTGCTGATTGTGGTCGGTGTGGTGAAGGATACCTTCAACATCATCGAAGCCGAATTGCGTCTGCATGGTTATGAAGAAAGTTTGATCAAAGGTTAAAGCTATGGCGACCTACATCGTTTTGCTGGGGCCTCCTGGGGCCGGTAAAGGGACACAGGCGAAGCTGATTGCCGAAAAGCTGGGTCTGGCGCACATCTCATCGGGCGACTTGTTCCGTGAGAATTTGAAGGCGCAGACGGAGCTGGGCATTCTGGCGCAAAGCTACATGACCAAAGGCGAGCTGGTGCCGGATGATGTGACGATTGCGATGATTCGCGACCGTCTGAGCCGCCCGGATTGTGCACAAGGTGCATTGTTGGATGGCTTTCCAAGGACGCCGGCGCAGGCAGATGCCCTGGCAACGATGTTGGCCAGTCTGGGTGGTTCAGTGAAATGCGTGCCGTTGATTGCGGTGCCCGCAGCGGTGTTGATTGAACGGTTGAGTGGGCGGTGGTCTTGCCGTGCGGCGGGCCATGTGTATCACGAAAAGTTCAACCCGCCCAAGCAGGCAGGCATTTGCGATTTGGATGGCTCAGAACTATATCAACGCGAGGATGACAAGCTGGAAACGGTGCAGAATCGCATTGCGGTGTATGAGCGTCAGACGGCACCCTTGATTGAATACTATCGCCAACGCGGTTTGTTGGTGGAAGTGGATGGGGCGCGCCCGATTGAGGAAGTCGGAGCAGACCTTTTGGCTGTGGTGACGCGCTAAGGACGGAGGAAGAGGCACATGTCTTGGGATCGGCAGATTACGATTAAGACGGCGCAAGAAATTGCCATCATGCGGCAAGCTGGCTGGATCAATGCGCAGGCATTGGCAGCTGCGCGTGCGGCGGCGCATGTGGGCGCTTCCACGGCAGATTTGAATGCGGCGGCTGAAGAAGTTCTGCGCAAGCATGGTGTCTATTCTCCATTCAAAAACTATCCGGGGCCTTACCCCTACCCGGCGAGTACGACGATTAGCATCAACGATGAATTGGTGCACGGCATTCCCAACCCGCGCCGCAAGCTGCGGGAGGGTGACATCGTCTCAGTCGATTGTGGAACCGTTTTTGAAGGTTTTGTGGCCGATTCGGCGATCTCGTTTGGGGTGGGGCAGGTTTCAGAGGCGGCACGTCGGTTGTTGGAAGTGACCGAGCAGGCACTGGCAGCGGGCGTGGCGCAAATGAAGGCTGGCAACCGGATTGGGGATGTTTCTGCTGCCATTCAACAGGTGGCAGAGGGTGCGGGCTATTATGTGACGCGCGAGTATACCGGCCATGGGGTCGGACGGGCGATGCACGAGGGGCCGCAGGTTCCCAATTATGGGGTTGCAGGACGGGGCATGTTGTTGCGTGTTGGCATGACAATTGCCCTGGAGCCAATGGTGTTGGTCGGCACGGCGCGCACGCGCGTGATGCCAGACCAGTGGACGGTTTGTTCGGCAGATGGGTCGTTGACGGCGCACTTTGAGCATTCGGTGGCGGTGACAGAAAACGGGCCGCTGGTGCTGACCTTGCTGGAAGACCCTTCGCAGCCTGGACGAAAATGAGAAAGCCAGGTATAATTACTGCTTTGGCTGTAAAGTTGCAATTCTTCAAGGAGTAGCAAGAATGAAGGTTACATCGTCTATTGGCAAGCGCTGTGCGAAGTGCAAAATCGTTCGCCGACACGGCATATTGTACGTGATTTGCGAAAATCCCAAGCACAAACAGCGACAAGGTTAGGAAACTATGGCGAGAATTGAAGGTATTGACCTGCCACGCAACAAACGGATTGATGTTGCGCTGACCTATATCTACGGGATTGGCCCGACACGTTCGGCGGCCATCATTTCTGCTGCGCATGTCAACCCGGCAACGCGCGTCAAAGATTTGGCAGAAGCAGAAGTAAATGCGCTGCGCGAATACATTGCCAAGAACTATAAGGTGGAAGGTGATCTGCGCCGCGAAGTGCAGATGAACATCAAACGCCTGATTGAAATTGGCTGCTATCGCGGTTTGCGGCACCGCCGCAATTTGCCAGCGCGAGGTCAACGCACACGCACCAATTCGCGCACGCGCAAGGGCCCCAAGAAGACAGTGGCCGGGCGCGGTCGCCGACGTGGGGCGACGAAGAAATAATCGTTGCATGGTGGGGCGCTGGTCGGGATGGGGTCCTCTCCCCAGCGGCTACCCGGCCAGCCTCCGAGTGCAGCGTTATTGCCATTTCGAGTGGTTTTAGGAAGGATTTTGCGAGGAAATATGGCTCAAAATGTACGCTCAGCGCGGCGCACGACAACTGCCCGCAAAGTAAAGCGCACGCTCTCCTCTGGACAGGTGCACATTTATGCCTCGTTCAACAACACGATTGTGACCGTGACCGATGGTCAGGGCAATACGGTGTGTTGGGCAAGTTCCGGCTCGGCTGGTTTCAAGGGCTCGCGCAAGAGCACGCCCTTTGCTGCCCGCCTGGCTGCGGAACAGGCAATGAAATCTGCTGCAGCAATGGGAATCCAGGAAGTTGACATGATTGTCAAAGGCCCTGGCCCGGGTCGTGAATCGGCGATTCGTGCTGTGCAGGCAATGGGGATGCGAGTGCGCTCGATTGCTGATGTAACCCCGGTGGCGCATAATGGCTGCCGGCCGCCAAAGAAACGCCGCGTCTAATTCAGTAAAGAGAGGAAAGGTATGGCGAAGTACACTGGACCGGCCTGTAAACTGTGCCGGCGTGAAGGTGAAAAGATGTTTTTGAAGGGCGCCCGCTGCTATTCGCCCAAGTGCGCATTTGAGCGGCGTGGTTTTGCCCCTGGCCAGCATGGACGGATGGCAAAAGCGGGTGGTCGCAGCGACCGCGAGTCGGATTACGCTCGTCAGTTGCGCGCCAAGCAAAAAGCTCGCCGCACGTATGGTATTTTGGAACGTCAGTTCCGCCGCTACTTTGGCGTTGCTCGCCGGTTGCGCGGTATGACGGGCTTGAACCTGTTGCAAACGTTGGAACTGCGTCTGGACAATGTGGTGTATCGCATGGGGCTGGCCGAAAACCGCGCCCAGGCACGCCAATTGGTGAACCATGGCCATTTTACGGTCAATGGTCACAAAGCAGACATCCCTTCGATGATTTTGCGACAGGGTGATGTAATCGCAGTGTCTGAGACGGCACGTCACACCACCTTCTTCAAAGAGGCTGCTGACCTGGCTGAAAAGCGCATGTGCGCTTCCTGGCTGGATCGCGACTTGAAGGGGCTGACGGGTCGTGTGCTGCGTGTGCCGGAACGAGCCGAGATTGACGGCAACCTCAACGAGCAGTTGATCGTTGAATACTATTCGCGCTAACGCCTGTGTGTCCGGTGTGGCCTTCGGGTTTGCATCGGGGAGGGGTGAAACGTGTGTGCCTTGACGAACATGGTAACGCCGAAAATTGAGCGAGAAGCAGAAGCTCGAAACTACGGCAAATTTGTGATCAGCCCTCTGGAACGGGGTTACGGGGTCACCCTGGGCAACGCGCTGCGTCGGGTTTTGCTGTCTTCTTTGGAAGGTGCGGCAATTACTTCGATCCGCATTCAGGATGTGTTGCATGAATATAGCGACATTCCGGGTGTGCGGGAGGATGTCATCCAGGTCATGTTGCAAATCAAGCAAATTCGCTTGATTTTGCACGACGTGGATACGGCGCATTTGCAGCTGGATGTGAAGGGTGCGGGGCCAATTGTGGCAGCGGATATTGAACTTCCGGCGGAAGTCGAATTGGTCAACCCTGAATTACCGTTGTTTGAGGTGAATGATAGTCGGGCGCGCTTGCAGATTGATATGACCGTGGAACGGGGCCGGGGCTATTCGCCGGCAACCGACCGCAGCGGACGTTTGCCGATTGGTGAACTGCCGGTGGATGCGATCTTCAATCCGGTGCGGCGCGTCAATTATACGGTGAGTTCTGCGCGTGTTGGGCAGAGCACCAATTACGATCGTTTGACGCTCGAAATTTGGACGGATGGTACCATTACGCCCGAAAAGGCGCTTGGCAAAGCCTCGAAGATTTTGATGGATCATCTGCGCTATGTTTCGGGTGCGAGCGAAGAAGCGATTTTGCTGGGTGCCGAAAGGGAAATTACCGGCAGTCGCCTGACCAGCGAAGCAGCAGAAACGCCGATCGAGAATCTGGATCTGTCTGTGCGTGTTTTCAATTCTTTGAAGCGCACGGGCGTGACGACGGTGGGCGATGTGTTGGAGCTGCTGGAAAAAGGCGAAGAGGCGGTGATGTCAATCCGCAATTTTGGCGAAAAGAGCCTGGATGAGCTGCGTCAGAAGATGCGCGAGAAGGGCTTCCTGCAAGAAGATAAGGATTTGGAGTAAGCAATATGCGGCATCATGTAGCTGGATACAAACTCGGACGAAGTAAAGATCAACGCAATGCGTTACGGCGAACGTTGATTAACCAACTCTTTACTTACGAACGCATTAAAACAACTCGTGCAAAGGCGATGGCTATCCGCGCCGATGCGGAACAATTGATCACGCTGGCGCGCAACAGTGCCAAGGGCAGTGACATTGACAAAGTCAATGCTCGCCGGTTGGCAGCTGCGCGCATGGCAAACCCTGAAACGGTGCGCAAACTGTTCGATGACATTGCGCCGCGTTTCGCCACCCGCAATGGTGGGTACACCCGCGTGCTGAAGCTGGGCCCACGCCTGGGCGATGCAGCGGAGATGGTGTTGTTGGAACTGGTCGAAGAATAGCCTTGTTGGCGCTTTGACCGCCAGGATACCCCTTAGGGGTATGGAACGTTACCAGATTATTCTTGCCTATGATGGCACGCACTTCCAAGGGTTTCAACGCCAGGGAAGGCAGCGTACGGTGCAGGCAGAGGTAGAAAATGCTCTGCGTCATCTGGGTTGGCAGGGCCGAGCAATCCTGTTTGCGGGGCGAACCGACAGTGGTGTTCACGCAAGCGGGCAGGTGATCGCCTGTGACCTGGAGTGGGCGCATTCGCCCGAAACTTTGGGGCGAGCGTTGAATGCTCATCTGCCGGACGATGTGGCTGTAAAAGCGGTGATGCTGGCAGCGCCGGGGTTTCACCCCCGTTTTGATGCCAGAGCACGCTGCTACCATTACCGCCTTTACTGTCAACCGCATCGTGACCCGCTGCGAGACCGATATGCCTGGCGCGTGTGGCCGGCGCCGCAACTCGACCGGTTGGCAATGGCGGCGGCCTTGCTGGTGGGAAGGCATGATTTTGCGGCCTTCGGCTCGCCGACTCGTCCCGGTGGCAGCACCGTGCGGCACGTGTTGGCGGCTGAATGGCAAGCTCAGGCGGATGAATTTCACTTTGAAGTCTGGGCCAATGCCTTTCTGTATCGGATGGTGCGGCGGATGACGTGGGTGCAGGTGACCCTGGCGCAAGGCTTGATTGAGCCGGAGCGTTTGAGTGCTGCACTGCACAATCAGGCCGCTCTTCCGGCGGGGCTAGCTGCGCCGCAGGGGTTGACCCTGGTGAAAGTGCTTTATGATGGGCAGGAAGAAGCTGGACATACCTTGTCTGCGTCGGAATGATCTGGATGCAGCCTGTGGAGAAGGAACGTGGAAAAGACCTACGTAATCAAAGGAAAGCCTGAATCAGATTGGATTTTGATTGATGCAACCGATCAAAGTCTGGGCCGCCTGGCCACGCAGATTGCCCACTATTTGCTGGGCAAGCACAAACCCACCTACACCCCCGGTGTGATGATGGGTGACTACGTGGTGGTGATCAATGTTGCCAAGTTGGCGATTGCTCCCAAGCGCTTGGATACCAAGTTCTATTACAAGCATTCCGGTTATCCGGGTGGCTTGCGGACGGTGGGCATGCGCGAGCAGATGAAAACACACCCTGACCGTGTGATTCGCGCTGCGGTGTGGGGCATGTTGCCGCACAATAAAGTTGGCCGACAGTTGATCAATCGGCTGAAGATTTTTGAAGGTGCTGAGCATGTGCATCAGGCCCAGCAGCCGAAACCAGTTGCGTAAAGGAGCTAGGGAATGACGACGTATATTGAATGCATTGGACGGCGCAAAGAAAGCACCGCTCGCGTGCGCATTATGCCCGGCTCGGGTAAGTTCATTGTCAACGACCGCGATGCGCAGGAATATTTTCCGCGCGTGGGCGACCTGGAAACGATCCTGAAGCCGTTCATGGCTGCTAATCAGGATCGCAACACCTTCGATGTGTCGGTGTTGGTGAAGGGTGGCGGCGTGTCAGGTCAGACGGGCGCAGTGACGCTGGGTCTGGCGCGCGCTCTGGCGCGCATGAACGCCGAGTTTGTGCCGATGCTGCGCAAGTATGGCTTGCTGACCCGCGATGCGCGTGCCAAAGAGCGCAAGAAGCCCGGTCTCAAGCGCGCCCGCAAGGCCCCGACCTACACCAAGCGTTAAATCGTTGTCTTTCGACGCTTTTGGCGGTCTGTTGACTGTGCAGAGGCGTTGAACTGGCATATTTTTCGAATCTTCTGAGTGCTTGCGCAGATGGCTTTTGCCTCCTGCGCAAGCCTTGTTTGTTTTTGGAGGAGTGACATGGGCGCAAATGATTTGCGGAAGGTGGCAGCAGCGCAAGATGCGTTGGGGCTGAGTGCTGCCGGGCAAGAGACGGTGGTGCGGGCAGCCATGCTGTGTGCCCAACATTGTCCAGGTTTTGCGGTGGATCAGCCGGCCTGGGTGGTGGATGTGGATGAGCTGGAACAGGCTCAGCAGTTGATGGGCGTGCTGAAAGCTGCCTATCCGGCGGAGCATGTGTGCTGCTGGGTGGGGGAACAGGGTCAACAACAGCATGTGCCGTTGGCGCACCTGGCACAAGCCTGGCCGGGGGCTGGGGCTTTGCTGTATGTGCCGCCTTTGCCCTTGGGCGCTTCGTTAGAATCGTTTCAAGACGTGGTAGCTCATTTGCGCGCTCCTGATGGCTGTCCATGGGATCGCAAGCAAACGCACGAAAGCCTGCGACCGTATTTGTTGGAAGAGACATATGAGGCGCTGGATGCGTTAGACGCTGGCGATGCGCAGAAGATGTGTGAAGAATTTGGCGATTTGTTGTTGCAAATTATGCTGCATGCACAGATTGCCAGCGAACAGGGCACGTTTAACCTGGCGCAAGTGAGTGAGGGCATTTATCGCAAAATTGTTCGGCGTCATCCGCATGTGTTTGGCGAGGTGCAGGTGGATGGCGTGGGGGGGGTGTTGCAAAATTGGGAACGCTTGAAGGCCGAGGAGCGCGCTGCCAATGGACAGGCAGAAAAAGGCATGTTGGATAGTGTGCCGGTGGCGCTGCCGGCGCTTTCGCTGGCGCAGGAGTATCAGAGCCGGGCTGAACGGGTGGGCCTGGTGAGCGATTGGGCAGGTGCACTGGAACAGGTGACACAGGCGTTGCAAGCGGTGCAGCCGGGGCAGAGTGCGGCCTTTGGTGCCCTGCTGTTTGCGGTGGCGCGTTTGGCGCGAGCTGGTAAGCTGGATGCTGAAAGCGTTTTGCGTGAGGAAAATCGCCGCTTTCGGGCGCGTTTTCGGCAACTGGAGCATCGTGCCCGGCAAATCGGCCAGGATTTGACAAGCATTGCTGCGCAAACCCTGATGGATTGGTGGGATGAAGCCGACGAATGAAATCAACCAAAAACCGCCGCAGGGGGCAACCCCGCGGCGGTTTTTTCTCTCGTGGTATCTTAGGCTTGATAGAGCGCTTGATATTTGTTGCGCAGATAGTCCATGTAAGGCTCAATGCTCAGCGCAGCGCTGCCAGTGATGCGCTGTAGCAGTTCGTTGGCAGTGAATTTGCGTCCGTGTTGGTAGATGTTTTGTTTGAGCCATTGGTGCAGCGTGTTGAAACGCCCTGCTTCAATTTCGGCGGGGATTTCGGGGTGGGCGCGCAGTGCGGCCTGATAGAAAATTCCGCTCATGATGTTACCGAGCGTGTAGCCCTGGAAGGCTCCGCCAATGCCGCCGCCATACCAGTGCACATCCTGCAACACGCCCTGACGGTCGTCGGGCGGGGTGATGCCCAGGTCGGCCTGGAAGCGTTCGTTCCAGGCTTGGGGCAGATGGCGCACTTCCAGGCTGCCTTCGAGTAGTTGCAATTCCAGCTCAAAGCGCAACATCACGTGCAGGTTGTAGGTGACTTCATCGGCATCGGTGCGGATGAGCGATTTTTCGACTTTGTTGATGGCGCGATAGAAGGTGTCGAGTGGCACGTTGCCAAACTGGGCCGGGAAGCTGCGCTGCAAGCGTGGGTAGAAGAAACGCCAAAAAGGCAGGCTGCGCCCGACAATGTTTTCCCACAGGCGCGATTGGCTTTCATGCACACCGGCAGAAATGCCGCCCGCAAGCGGGCCGCCATCCAGGGCGGGCGAAATGCCTTGTTCGTACATGGCGTGGCCGGCTTCGTGAATGGTGCTGAAGAGCGCGTCGCCAAAATTGTGTTCATCCACGCGGGTGGTGATGCGCACATCCGCAACGCTGAAACTGGTGGTGAAGGGGTGTGGGCTTTTGTCTTGGCGCCCGCGTTCAAAATCGAAGCCAAGTTGGCGGATGACTTCGATGCCAAATTCGATCTGCTGCTTTTCGGGGAAGTGAGTGCGCAGGCAGGCGTCATCTGCCGGGGGAAGGTTGGTGATGGCTTGAACAAGCGGCACAAGTTGCTCGCGCAGCGCGCTGAAGATGGCGCGCACATGGGAGGCCTTCATACCATAGTCGGAAAAATCAATCAACGGGTCGGCAATGTGTTCATAGCCGGGGAAGAATTGGGCCATTTGGCGGCTAAAATCGAGCGATTTTTCGAGGTAGGGCTGCACCATGGCAAAATCATTGCTGGGGCGGGCCTCTGTCCACACCTGATAGGTTTCGGCGCCGTGTTTGAAGAAGCGGGAGATAAAATCGGGTGGAATGCGCAAAGCGCGTTCATAGGAACGCCGTGTCACGCGAATCAGGCTGGCGTCATCCGAGTCGTAGGGCAGACTTTCTTCAAGTGGGCGGAGGTCATCCAGCAGATGGCCGATGGCTGGGTCTATGAATTTCTCTTGCGAGAGTC
>JAIWNK010000109.1 GCA_020216845.1 Anaerolinea sp.
GCACCAGGGTGGATATTTGGCGGGCGCGCGGGGCAGCGCCGAGCGGTGGCATGAAGGTGGATTGGTCCCAGTTAAGCACCGAGGCAGCCGATTCAAGGTCATTGATTTCGGCCAGGCGGATTTTTAGCTCTTGCAGTTTCTTTTCCATCAAGTTCTCCAATGTTATTTCTGGCGCAGTTCAGGTGAATCGAACCATAATCCTGTCAGTTGGTAGGGGGTGGTGTTGGTGAGCACGACACGTATGGTGACCGCTGGAGATTTTTCAAAGGTGGCGGTGTAGAGGATGATGTAGAAATCGCCGCTTTGTTGGACGGTGTTGAGCTGTCGGGATTGGTAGGCACCGGCTTTGCTATCCAACAGCTGACGCAGCGCGTCGAATTGCTCTGGGGTCATGGCAGATTTCATCTTCGGTTCCATGTCTTGGACGAAGCTGTCATAGTCATTGGCGGCCAGGGCGGCCAACAGACGGTCGGTGATGGGCTCTGCAGCGGCGATTAGATCCGTTTGTACCTCTTCTGGAACGGCTTTGGTGTTGCTGCAAGCGCTCAGGGTGCTGAGCAGGAAAACGATCAACAATAGTGCGCGGATGGTTTTCATGAGGGTTCCTTTTTATAGGGGCTCAAAGCGAGCGGTGAAGTGACGCATGAGCGGCGGGGCATAGGTGATGCGGTAGCCGCGCAGGCGATCGGCCTGTTTGGCCAGGTTGGCAAGCGTCTCGACGACGTAATCGAGATGGGCCTGGGTGTAGACGCGGCGTGGAATGGCAAGGCGTACCAGTTCCAGGGCGGGATAGACCATTGCCCCGCTATCGGGGTCGGGGTGGGCAAACATGACCGAGCCGATTTCAACGCCGCGCACAGCGCCTTGCAGATAGAGCGCCGCAGCGAGCGCCTGACCAGGGAATTGCGATTGAGGAATGTGCGGTAACAGCCGTCCGGCATCCACGTAGATGGCGTGTCCACCGGCGGGTTCAAGGGTTGGAACGCCCACCTGATGCAGGCAGTCGGATAGATAGGCGATTTGGCCAATGCGGTAAGCCAGGTAGGTCTCGTCGAGCGCTTCCCACAATCCAACAGCCAGTGCGTCCAGGTCACGCCCTGAAAGGCCGCCATAGGTAACAAAGCCTTCGCGCAGGATCAACTCGTTGCAAATGCGTTGGAACAAGTCGGGGTTGCGCACGGCCAGGAAGCCGCCCATGTTGACCATGCCGTCTTTTTTAGCGCTCATCCAGGCACCATCGGCCAGGGAAAAGATTTCGTGAGCGATTTCGAGCGTGGTTTTGTGGGCGTAACCGGCTTCGCGCTGTTGGATGAAGTAGGCATTTTCGGCATAGCGGCAGCAATCAATGAAGAATGGAATGCCGTAGGAATGGTAAAGTGCGGAGACGGCGCGCAAGTTGGCAAGGGAGACGGGTTGACCGCCGCCAGCGTTGTTGGTGATGGTGATGCAGCCAAACGGGATGTTTTCAACACCGGTTTGTTCGATGAAGCTGCGGAGTTTATTCAAATCCATGTTGCCCTTGAATGGGTGGTGGCTGATTGGGTTGCTGGCTTCGTCAATGACCAGGTTGACCGGTCGTCCGCCCCGTGCACGGATGTTGCCTTCGGTGGTATCGAAATGCATGTTGGAGGGGATGGACATGCCGGGTTTGACGAGCAAACTGACGAGGAGGTTTTCCGCGGCGCGCCCTTGGTGGGTGGGGACGAAATGCTCGAAGCCAAAGATGGCCTGCATCGTCTCGGCCAGGCGGAAATAGGAGCGAGCACCAGCGTAGGATTCGTCGCCGCGCATCATTGCTGCCCATTGTTCTTGACTCATGGCGCCGGTGCCGGAGTCGGTTAACAGGTCAATGAAGACATCTTCGGCGCGCAAAGCAAATAGATTGTAGCCGGCTTGTTGCATGGCGTTCCGCCGCTCGTCTGTGCTGATCAGACGAATTGGTTCAGTCATTTTGATGCGAAATGGTTCAACAGGATAGTGGGGCATGAAATTCTCCAAAGGGATGAAATGGCAAGGATAGTGTAACATCTTTTGATTGGATGTGATATAGCCCAAAAGTCACAGCGCGAGCGTGTCAAAGCGCAGAGGTTTATTGTATGTCAAGAAAAATCAAATTTACTATTAACAATATTGAATTTAGTATTGACATTTACAAAATTATTGATAAAATATTGAATAAGAAAGGAGAGAGCAATGGCAGTACAAACGTTTGCAACAGGTGCGGCGCCGGTTTTGGAGGTGACGACGGAAGGGGATTTGTTTATATCGGGTTGGGAACAAGCCGAGGTGTTGGTGGATGGTGGTGCTGAAACTGCGGCTATCCGACGGATGGGGGATGATTTTCAGATTCGGCTGATGGGTGATTGTTTGTTGAAAGTGCCGTTGGATGCCCGTTTGACGGTGACCCATGCTACAGGGGATGTGAATGTGCGGCGTTTGAAGGGTGCCTTGGTGGTGAAAGAGGTGAGCGGCGACGTTTTGGGGCAGGAGTTGGCCGAGGTCAGCGCAGAACAGATTGGCGGCGACTGTGACCTGGCAACCGTGGAAGGCGAAGTGACGATTCGTTCGCTGGGCGGTGATTTTTTGGGTTTTGGGTTGCAGGGACGCGCCCTGTTGGATGGGGTTGGTGGCGATTGTGATGTTTTGCTTGCTGCTGAATTGGTGGTCAATGCGGGCGGCGATGTGGACGCGCGCTGGAGCGAGTTGCCGGCGGGGCAAATTGTCATCAAGGCAGGCGGCGACGTGGAGGCGCGTTTGACTGCAAACCCGGATGTGAGCATGACCCTGGTCAGTGGTTCAGAAGATATTGAAGTGGAGATTGGTGATTTTGAGGACGAACTGGATCAGGCGCAGTATATGCGCACCTTTGGCAGTGGCGCCACGCACCTGGTGATTGAGGCTGGGGGAGATGTGAGCGTTTCGGACCGATCGGTTGAGACAGAGCGTTGGTGGCGTGTGTTTGAACGTGCTGAGCGGCGCTGGGATGAGGTGGAACGGCGCATGGCAGAACGCTTGCGCAAGGTGGATGAGCGGGCCGAGCGCGCCGCTCAGCGGGCAGAAGAGATCTCCCGACGGGTGGAGGAGCGTATGCGCGCCGCCATGGAGCGGACCGATCGGCGACGGCGCAGTTCTGCCTGGGGTGTGGGGCCTGTGCCGCCGGTGCCGCCCGTCCCGCCTGTGGCCCCTGTTTCACCGGTGCCGCCGACAGGGCGTACAGGGCGCGTTTCCGAAGAGGAACGCAGCTTAATTTTGCAAATGTTGCAGGATAAGCAAATTTCGGCAGAAGAGGCAGAGCGCCTGCTTGAAGCTTTGGAAGGATTGCAATAATTTTTTGCGCTGCCCTGTTGGACGTGAAAGGAGTCAATAGATGACCATTCAAGAAGAGCGAATGCGGATTTTGCGGCAGGTGGCAAACGGTGAATTGACGCTGGAAGAGGCCAATGAGCAGTTGCAGCTTTTGGAAGAGGCTGAAACGTTGCAGACAGAAGCGACAGAAACGGTGGAAACGATTGACCCGGTCATTGCCCTTGTGGATGAAGACGTTTCTGCGCCAACCGGTTCGGGTGAGTTTGAGCAGCAGCGTTTGGAGCGTTGGAAGCGCTGGGCTGCGGTGCCGTTTTGGGTCAGTGTTGTGATTGCGGCGATGGGCGCCTATTGGATGTATCAGGGTTGGCGGGCAGCGGATGGTGTGGGGTGGGGGTTTGTGCTGGCATGGATCCCGTTCCTGTTGGGTGTCTTGGGAATGTTTTTGTTCTGGGGGGCGCGCTGGCTGCACGTCCGCGTCCGTGAAAAAGGTGGCAAAACCATTTCGATCAGCATGCCGTTGCCATTGCGCGCCGGTGCTTGGGCAATGAACACGTTTGGTCATTATATGCCACAAACTGTGCGCGAGCAGCATTTGGATGAAGTGCTTGGCACGATGGATCAGGCGATGAAGAAAGATGATCCCATTCACATTTTTGTGGATGATGAAGAGCAACAGGTGGAAGTTTATATTGGTTGAATCGTCTTTTGTGAGTCTTGCACAGGTCAGGCAGGCAGAGTCGCCTGGCCTGTGCAAGGGTGTTGCTTGACGCAGTCTCTCGCTTCCGCTAGAATGTCATCTGCATGGCAGAAAACACATTTTGGCAAAATGGAGGCGCAGAGCGATGAAATTGGGGCCCATTTTATTGATTGGGTCAGGCGAGACTTCTTCTAGCAGCGGACAGGCCTTTGAAGCGTTGGCGCAGAGGTTGCCGCGCCCCCTGCGCACAGCTGTTTTGGAGACCCCGGCCGGGTTTGAGTTGAATTCGGCACAGGTGGCCGGGCGAGTGCGCATGTACTTGCAGCAACGCTTACAAAACTATGCGGTGCAGGCTTCTCAGGTGGCGGCGCGTCGCCGGGGAACGCCCTTTAGCCCGGATGAGGAAAACCTGGTGGAAGCTTTGCTTTCTCAGGATTTGATTTTTATGGGCCCCGGTAGCCCCACCTATGCGGTGCGCCAATTGCGTGATAGCCTGGCCTGGGCCTTTGTGCTGGCAAGGCATCGTTTGGGGGCTGGGTTGGCTTTTTCCAGCGCAGCTGTATTATCCATCAGTCGCCTGACCCTTCCCGTGTATGAGATTTACAAGGTCGGTCAGGATTTGCACTGGGTGGCGGGATTGGATTTTTTTGGCACCTTTGGGTTGGATCTTATTTTGATTCCGCATTGGAATAATCACGATGGCGGTGAGGAGTTGGATACGCGTTTTTGCTTTATGGGGGCTGAACGATTTGAGCCGTTGCGTGCTTTGTTGCCCGCCGGCCAGACGATTTTGGGTTTGGATGAACATACGAGTTTGTTGATGGATTTGCAGCGCGGCGAATGCCTGGTTTATGGACGAGATGCGGTGCATTTGCTGCGCGATGGTCAGGAGCAGGCATTTGCGAGTGGGCAGGCTTTCGATTTGCAATTGCTGGGAACGTTGCGAGATGTGGATGCTTTGCCCGCTTTGGTAACCGATGAAGTCTGGCAAAAAGCGGTGCTTGCATCGAGCAGTCCGGCTATTCCACAAGAAGTGTTGCAATGGGTGCGCGAACGCGAGGTGGCACGTCAGATGCGCGATTGGGCGCGTGCTGATGCATTGCGACGGCAGGTGTTGCAGCTTGGCTGGCAGATTCAGGATACGCCAGGTGGGCCGGAGATTTTGCCCATCTGAATGCTCGAGTTGTGCTACAATCGGCGCATGAGCATACGCATTGTTTTCATGGGATCGCCCGAATTTGCCTTGCCGACGTTGGCGGGGCTGGCAAAGGGGTATGAGGTTGTTGGCGTGGTGACTCAGCCTGATCGCGAGGCTGGGCGTGGACGGGTGCTGACTCCGCCTCCGGTGAAGGTGCTGGCGCAGGAATTGGGGCTGCCGGTGATGCAGCCGCTGCGCCTCAAACAGCCCGAGGCATTGGCGCAATTGCAGGCCTGGCAGCCCGATTTGATCGTTGTTGCCGCTTTTGGCCAAATTTTACGTCAGTCGGTGTTGGATTTGCCGCGCTTTGGCTGTCTGAATGTTCATGCCTCGCTCTTGCCGCGCTGGCGTGGAGCGTCGCCGGTTCAGGCAGCGATTTGGGAGGGGGACACGACGACCGGCGTGACAATTATGAAGATGGATGCCGGTTTGGATACGGGGCCTATTTTGGCGGAGCGGACTGAGCCAATTTGGGCAACCGATACAGCGGGTAGCCTGGGGGAACGCCTGGCAAAGCTTGGCGCCGATTTGTTGTTGGAAATTTTGCCGGCCTACCTGGCCGGGAGAATGAATTTACAACCGCAACCAATTGGGAAATGCCTTGCCGTCAATTTTAGCCAGGATTCAGCTGGGTTTCTGCGTACGATTCGCATGGGCTATTTTGCCACCTATGCACCGATGCTGAAAAAAGAGGATGGTCAATTGCGATTTGAGCAACCGGTGCAGCGCCTGGAGCGACAGGTGCGTGCCTTGAATCCCTGGCCGGAGGCGTTTTTCTTCTGGCAGGGTCAGCCGCTGAAGGTGTTGCAGGCGGAGGCAATCTGGGACGGTAACGTATTGGGGGACATGCCTGTGCCGGTGGTGGGAAGGAAGGATGGGCATTTGGTGTTGCGCACAGAGTGGGCGGGGCAGATGCACCTGGCAATTGGCGAATTGGGGCAGCAAGATGGCTGGCCGGTGGTCGGCGCGTTGGGGGGGATGTTGCTGTTGCGCGAGGTGCAACCGGCGGGCAAGAAGCCGATGCGCGGCGATGTGTTTCTGCGCGGGGCACGTGAGTGGGGCAGGAGGGATTGATGAGATGCGTTGGTTGATGCTGGGTGTTGGTGCAATTGGCGGCTATGTTGGCGGTAGCCTGGCGCTTGCCGATGAAGATGTTACCTTTCTCGACCGTCCGCAGACGGTGCAGCTGCTGCAGCGGGATGGGCTGACGCTGCGGATTGGCGGGCAGGCCCATCATTTGACGCAACTGCATGTGGTCAGTTCCCTGCCAGAGGCACTGCGGGCTGCACCCTATGATGTGGCCGTGTTGGCGGTCAAATCGTATGATACCGATGGTGTGGTGGAGATGTTGGCGCCCTATGTTGTTAGCTTGCCGCCGGTTTTGTGCTTGCAAAATGGGGTGGAAAATGAGCTACGTCTTGCTCAGGTTTTGGGGCAAGACAAGGTGTTGCGCGGCACGGTGACAAGTGCCATTGGCCGCAGGCCGGGCGAAATTGTGCTGGAGCGGTTGCGCGGCCTGGGGGTGGCAAAGGAACATGCCTTAGCCCCGGCGTTGGTGAATGCGTTGAATCGGGCTGGGTTGCGCGCGCACCTGTTTGAAAATGGCCCGGCGATGAAGTGGTCAAAAATGCTGACCAATTTGCTGGCAAATGCCAGCGCGGCCTTGCTGGATTGGAGCGCGGCGCAGGTGTTTGCCAACCCGCAACTGTACCGCCTGGAGATGGCGCAGCTGCATGAGGCGCTGGCGGTGATGCGAGCGCTGCACTTGCCGGTGGTGGATTTGCCCGGTACGCCGGTGCGCGCCCTGGCAATGGCCGCCCGTTTGCCTGTGACGCTGAGTCAGCCATTGTTGCGCAGGGCGTTGGGACGCGGGCGCGGCGGCAAAATGCCTTCGTTTCACATTGATTTGCACAGCGGCAGCGGAAAAAGTGAGGTGGCTTATCTGAATGGGGCGGTGGCGCGTTTGGGGCAAGCAGTGGGGGTGCCTGCGCCGGTCAATCGCCGCCTGACGGAGCTGCTGATGGCGGTGACCACTGGACAGCTGCCGATGGATACCTTTCAGAATCGGCCACAAGCGTTATGGGAGGCGGTTTATGAGCGTGCCTGAATGGGTGCAGGATGCTGTTTTCTATCAAATTTTTCCGGATCGGTTTGCGCGCAGTCGCGAGAACATTCGTCCCTATTTGCAGCCTTGGGGCTCAACACCGACGCTGACGGG
Source organism: Anaerolinea sp. (assembly GCA_020216845.1). Lineage (GTDB taxonomy): Bacteria > Chloroflexota > Anaerolineae > Anaerolineales > Anaerolineaceae > JAIWNK01. The sequence continues at coordinate 7,420 of JAIWNK010000109.1, forward strand.
CTTTCAGGGCGGTGATTTGCGCGGGGTGATGGAACGCTTCGATTACTTGCTAGACCTGGGGATCAATGCCATTTATTTCAATCCCATCTTTCAATCGAGCTCGACCCATCGTTACAACGCCGATGATTATTACCGCATTGATGACCGTCTGGGGAGTCTTGCTGATTTTCGCGCTTTGCTCAACCTGGCACATCGCAATGGGGTGCGGGTGATTTTGGATGGCGTGTTCAATCATTGTGGGCGCGGCTTTTTTGCATTCCACGACTTGGTAGAGAACGGTGCTGATTCGGTCTACCGCGACTGGTTCCATGTGCGGCGTTTTCCGTTGCGGGCCTATGAACCGGGGAAGGCGCGCAATTATGTGGGGTGGTGGGGCTATAAGAGCCTGCCAAAATTCAACACGGATACGCCGCAGGTGCGGCGCTATTTGTTGGATGTGGCGCGCTTTTGGATTGATGAAGGCATTGATGGCTGGCGATTGGACGTGCCGAATGAGATTGATGACGATGGCTTTTGGGCGGAGTTCCGTCAGACGGTGCGGGCGGGCAATCCGCAGGCCTATCTGTTGGGCGAGATTTGGGAACCCTTGCCGCGTTGGGTGGGAGATGAACACTTTGACGGGCTGATGAATTATCCATTGCGCACGGCGTTGCTCGATTTGCTGACGGGTCGCTGCACGGCGCAGGTGTTTGGGCAGCGGGCTGAGGCGTTGTTGCGGCTTTATCCGCAGGAGAATGTGCGTGCCATGTATGTGCTATTGGGCAGCCATGACACGGAGCGAATCTGGACGATGGCGGAGGGCGATTTGCGCAAACTGCAGCTGGCATTTGCCTTTCAGTTTGCTTATCCCGGCGCGCCGGCTGTGTATTATGGGGATGAGGTTGGCCTGGCCGGTGGGCGAGACCCGCAGTGTCGGGCGGCCTTTCCATGGGATGGGCCCTGGAATGAGGCGCTGCGCGCCTGGGTAAAACATCTGATTGCGTTGCGCCATGTCAGTCCATCGTTGCGGCGCGGTGACTATCGCGGCCTGGACTGTGCTTCGTCAAATTGTTACGCCTTTCTGCGCAGTGTGGAAGAGGAAACCGTGTTGGTAGTGTTGAATGCAAGCGAGCAAGCACAGACGTTGACATTGGCCGCACCGGAACAGTGGCCGGAGGGCTATCAGCCGATGGATATGCTGGGCGGGCGGGCTGGCCGGGTGATGGATGGACAAGTGACGCTGACGTTAGCTGCCTGGGGTGTGGTTTACCTGGCGTGAGCAATGGAGGATCGGATGAAACGGTTTTTCAGCGGGTTGCTGGGTGTGGCGTTGGTGGCAGCTGTGTTTCTCACTGCATTGGCTTTGCCTGCTTTTGGGACGGTTTTTTCCAATCAGGCATGGGTGGATGCTTTCTTGCGGCAGGATCTTCCTGATGCGCTGGTGCGGGCGGTGACCCCACCGCTGTTGAGCGGTGAGTTGCTGCCCTTTGACCCGCGCATCACTGCTACGTTGTCCTCAGAGCAAGGCTACGCCCTGACGCACTTGCTCTTGCCGCAGGGCTGGCTGCAACAGCAAACTCAGGTTTTGGTAAACCGCACCCTGGACTTTTTGCGCATGGAGAGCGATAGTCTCGCTTTGGAGGTGGATTTGAGCCCGGTCAAAAGTGCCTGGCGGGCTCAGGCACGTTCGATGGCCGAATTGTTGGTCAGTTCGTGGCCGTTTTGCACGCAGGCCGATTTGGCGGCAGCAAGTGCTGCCTTGCTGAAACGAGACCTGGCCGCTTTGCCGATTTGTCAGCCACAACAGGTGTTGCGCGGGCAAGTTGTGGATGTGTTGGAAGGTCAGCTGTTGTTGATGGAGGGAGATATTCCTGCGCAGGTGTTGTTGAACGATCCGCCGCTTTCTAACCGTGAGGCATTGAAAATGCCGTTGGTGCGCAGCTTTCGCTTTTGGTATCGCCTGTTGCCTTGGGGGCCTGTGTCGTTCTTGGGCCTGACGATTTTGCTAGTGGTGTTGAATTGGAAGCAAGGCCGACGGCTGACTGTCATTTGGGGGGCGGCAACATTGATGGGCGGGCTGTTGGCTGCGGGGATGGCATGGAATGTGTTGCGGGGGTTGGGGCAGGCGAATTTTGTCTCTTCAGCCAATTTGCAAGCACCTGTAGAACTGACGGTGGTCATTCTGACCGCGTATGCACAGGTGATGACGGACTTTGCCTTTGAGGCGCTGTTTTTGGCGGCGCTTGCGGCTTTGTTGGGTGTGGTTGTCTTGGTTGGCGGGCGCTTGTTGCGCCGTTGATTCAGCTGTTGGTGTCTTTTTCGGGAGGCTGACCAGCAGGTTGCCCTTTGCCGAGGGTTTGGGCACGCTCATAGGCGGCCCATACGGCGCGCGACAGCGCTGTGCGGAAGCCAGCTTTTTCAAGGTAGTAGAGCGCTGCGGCGGAGGTGCCGCCGGGGGATGTGACCTGATTGCGCAGGGCTGCCGGATGATTGTTGCGCACTGTGTAATAATCACACGAGCCGCGCAGGGTTTGTATCACAAGCTGCTCGGCAATGCGGCGCGGAAAGCCCAAATGCACGCCGGCGTCAATCAAGGCTTCCA
>JAIWNK010000110.1 GCA_020216845.1 Anaerolinea sp.
GCAGGTGGTGGCGCAGCAGGCAGAGCCGCGCCCGGTGATGTATGGGGCGCGGCTTGTGCAGGTGGCGGAAGAGGAATATGAGACGGCGCGCAGCGAGTGGGCGCGGCGCAATCGCGTGAGCAAGCGGCGCGTGCTGGGGCAGCTGGGCGGTGAACCGGCCTGGTTGCAGGGAGAGGAGCAGCCAATTTGTGCTTGTGGGCGCAAGATGCGCTTTGTGGCGCAGCTGGAAGAAGGCCCAGAAGATGCAACGGCAATGAACTTTGGCGGCGGTTGTGCCTATCTCTTCGATTGCGACTGTGAAGAGCGCAAGGGCGCTTTGTTGTGGCAGCAATAGGCTGCTACAGGCCCAGGTCGCGAATTGTTTTTTGTAACAGTGCTGCGGATTGACGCAAGCCTTTGAGCTCAGTCTCGTCTAGTGTTAGGTGTAACACGCGCTCAACCCCGCCAGCATCCAACACGCTCGGCAGGCTGAAGCACACATCGCTCAGGCCATAGTAATCATCAATCAGGCTCGAGACGGATAGGACGGTGCCCTGATCGCGCAGGATGGCCTCAACGAGGCGCACGAGCCCGGCGCCAATGGCATAATAGGTGGCACCTTTGCGCTCAATGATGTGATAGGCAGCATCGCGCGTTTGAGCAAAGATCTCATCCAACATGTGTTGGTCGGCACAGCCAAAGCCATTGGCGGCGCAGAAATCGGACAGGCGCATGCCGGCGATGTTGGCAAGTGACCAAACGGGCACTTCGCTATCCCCGTGTTCGCCGATGATGTAGGCATGGACGCTGTGCGCGTCTACATCGAAGGTTTGGCTGAGCAAGTAGCGAAAGCGAGCTGTATCCAGAATGGTGCCGGAGCCAATGACGCGAGCACTGGGCAGGCCGGAAAATTTCAGCGCGGCATAGGTGAGTACGTCTACTGGGTTGGAGGCAATTACAAGCAGGCCGTTGGGGTTGTTTTCGACGATTTGTGGAATGATTTGGCGGAAAATGTTGGTGTTGCGCGTAGCAAGGTCGAGGCGCGTTTCACCGGGGCGTTGGGCGCTGCCGGCAGTGATGACAGTCACTGCTGCACCGGCGCAATCGGCATAGCTGCCGGCCCAAATGCGCGTGGGGCGGGAGAAAGGCACGGTGTGCATGAGGTCCATTGCTTCGCCTTCGGCGCGGGCTTGATTGGCGTCAATCAGCACAATTTCGCTGGCCAGGCCGCTGATCAGCAGATGATAGGCAAAAGTGGCCCCAACATTGCCAACGCCGACGATTGCAACCCGTGTGGGCTGATGAATGCGATGGGACATGAGAAAAACTCCTTTGAAAGAGATCGGGATGAGACAACTTGATTATAGCAACAATGAAAAGGCCGGGCAATTGCATGTAGGGGGCTTTGAATTGACAATCCCTGGTTATCACGTATAATCAAAGGGAAGGTATTATTTTCTGCTCTGAATTTTGGCATGAAAAGACAAGAGGAAGAACGTGAAAACTCATTTCCTGTTTAAAGTTTGGGTGATTGGAATGGCTTTGAGCCTGTTGTTGACCGCCTGTCAGGGCAGTGGCACGAGCAACAAGACGTTTGAACCGCTGATCGTACAGGCCGCGAACTGTGATTACGGGGGCAAAATTCGTTCGATTGAGGCGATTGACGCGCTGACCGTGCGTTTCACGCTTTGTTCACCCGATGCGGCTTTCCTTGCCAAGGTTGCTTCGCCGGCTTTCTCGATTCAAGATCGGAATACGCTGGATCAATATCAGGGCGATGCGCTTAAAATCAGTCAAAATGTGAATGGAACCGGCCCATACGTGGTCAAGCTTTGGGTACCGGGGGATCGGTTGGAGCTGCAAGCCAACCCGAATTATTGGGATGTGCCGGCGCGCAATCAGGAAATGTTGTTGAGGTGGGCGAGTAGTTCGAATGTCCGTTTGGGCGAATTGCGCTTTGGCAAAGTGGATGGGGCCGACAACTTGAACGCTGCCTCGCTTAGCGAGCAACTATCCGGCGACAACACCTATCGCGTCTATCAACGTCCGGCGTTGAATCTTGCGTATTTGGGAATGAATCGTAACATAGCGCCGTTTGATGATGTGCGCGTGCGACAAGCGTTCTCGCTGGCGCTGGGGCGGCGCTCGATCGTGAATCAGACTTTTCCGCTTGGGTCGCTGTTGGCGGAGCAAATTGTGCCGCCTTCGATGCAGCCGGGCTATACCGATGGGTTGCGTTGGTATGATTACAATCCCAAAGAAGCGGAAGATTTGCTCAAAGAGGCTGGGTTCGATTTCAACCAGGAAATTGAGCTGACTTATCCCTATGTTCCGCCGACGGTGATGCCGGACAATGAAAAAGTGGCTCAGCTGATTCAAGAGCAATTGAAGCTGGTTAATGTCAAAGTGCGCTTAAACCGCTCGCGCAATTTTGAGACGTTGTTGCAACAGGGAAAACTGGCTTTGTTTTTGTATGGCTTTGAAGCGGAATATTCAGACCCGACCGCGTTTTATGATACCTATTTGGGCAGCAGCTCAACTTTGTTCGGTGATCCGCATCCGGAACTGGTGACGCTCATTCAGCAAGCGAATAATACAGTGGATGCAACAGCGCGGCAGGTGAGCTACAATGCGGTCAATGAAAAGGTGAAAGAGTTATCCCCGTTTGTGCCGTTGGCACACGTCAATTCGTTGTTGGCGTTTCGCGGCGATGTTTTGGGGGTGCGCATTGGCCCGTTGAACGAAAACTTTGAACAGATGAGCGCAGCAAGGGATCAATTGGTCTTTATTGGCTCCGAAACGCCCAAGACGTTGTGGCCGGTGGATGAGGTTAATGAAGATGCCTTGCGGGCAGCATCGCTGTTATATACGCCGTTGGTGCGTTATCAATATGGTGAAACGGGGGTTCGTCCTGGGTTGGCTGAATATTGGACGGTGAATAGCGATTTGACCGAATGGACGTTTTACCTGCGGTACAATGTGCATTTTAGCAATGGGGCCGTGTTGGATGCCAATGATGTGGTGGCGACCTTTGCAGCGCAGTGGGATGCTTCGAATCCCAATCATGTCGGCTTGCGTGGCGAATTCCCGTATTTCAAGAAATTTTTTGGCGCTTTTTTGAACGCGAAGTAGCCTAACAAGGATGGAGGAAGCAATGAAACCATTGTCCGTTGAAATTTGGCGTGGCAAGCTGTATCTGGCGTTGACAATCTTGGTTTTGGGCAGCCTGGCGTGCAGTTTGCCGTTTGTGCGCCAAACGCCAACGGCAGAGACCCAATCGCCAACGTTGGCACCGGCGCAACCGGTGCGTTTGCCGCCTGCTGTGGTCGAAGCGGAACCGTTTCCTGGTACAACGCTGTCCTTGAATTCGGGGGTGAAGCTGCTTTTCAATCAGCCCATGGAGCGTTTATCCGTAGAAGGAGCCTTGAAAGTTGAACCGGCAGTGGGTGGGCGTTTTGAGTGGCAGGATGATAGCAGTGTGACTTTTGTGCCCGATCAGACCTTGCCCGCAGGTAGTGACCTGAAGGTCACGATCGGGGAGACGGCACGCGCAGCCAATGGCATTGCGTTGCAAGAAGCGATTGTGTTTGAGTATACGACCGCTGAACCGTTGCGGGCGACACAGCGCTTGCCGGAAGGCAATGCGGTTGATCCGTTTGCCGCAGTCGTTGTGGCTTTCAATCAGCCGGTTGTGGCTTTAGGAGCCGAGACACAAGATTTGCCGGTGGCGTTGACCTTGGAGCCGACAACAAAGGGGCGCGGCGAATGGCTGAATACCAGTACCTACATTTTCTATCCTGAACCAGCGCTGGCGGGCGGGGTCACGTATACAGCGCGCATCAACCCGGATTTGATCAGTGTGGCGGGCAGCCGTCTGGCAGAAGATTCGGCCATGCCCTGGCAGTTTACCACAACGATCCCGGCCTTTTTGCGGCTTTCAACGCAAACGGAATTGTCGTTGCCATTGGATGAGGTGTTTGAGATGACCTTCAATCAGCCGATGGATCGCGTCAAAACCGAGGCAGCTTTTTCGTTGACAGATGCGAATGGTAAGGTGGTTGAGGGAAAATTTGAATGGGAGCAACAAGATACGGTGATGCGCTTCCAACCACTGAACTTACTCAAACGCGATACGGGCTATACCTTGCGCCTGACGGAGAAAGCAACCGGGCTCAGCGGCGCAGCGCTGGAAAATCCGCAATTGATTAAGCTGTGGAGCGTTGGCAACCTGACGTTGACGCAGTCACGCCCGGCGGAGGGGGAACAGCTGGATTTGTATGAACGCTATGGCTCTGTTTATCTGGGCTTCAGCACGCCGCTTAAGGCCGATCAGGATTTGGAGGCCTTGGTTCGGATTGATCCGCCCATTCAGGATCTTTCCTTGTATGCTGATAACCAAACGCTGATGATGTATGGCGTATTTGATTATGATACAACGTATACCGTCACGCTCAAAGGGCAGCTGCAAGATCGCTGGGGTGGCGTATTAGGGGAGGATCAGCGCTTGATCTTTTGGACGGCAAATGCGACCCCGAAGACGGTTGTGCCGATGGTGCAGGTAGCTAGCTCGTCCTTGTTCATCGCTCCCTGGGAAACAACCATTCCTGTGCAAACGATCAATATCAATCGTTTGGATGTGATTCGCTACAATATGAAGCCGATGGACTGGATGCAATTGAATGATGCCAATGAGGTGGCTTCGATGCCGGAGGCGGATCGCTGGCAGCAGGCTTTGCCGCAGGCGGTGAATCAGACGCAGAGTACGGATCTCAAAATTTCACGCGATGGATTGCAATTGTTGCCTGGTATTTATGGAATGCAAGTTCGAGATGGGCTGAGTGAGCCAAATTATTTTAGCTTAATCATCAGCCGAGTGCACCTGACGCTAAAACGCAGTCCAAATGAGTTGTTTATCTGGGCAGTCAACCTGGAAACGCAGGCACCGATTGGCGGGGCGCGCCTGACGATTTATGATAAGGCGGGCAATGCGTTGGGGAATGTGGTGACCGATCAGAATGGGCAGGCGGTCTTTTCTCGCAAGCTGGACCGGAATAGTGAATTGTTCGTGGTGACTGGGCAACCGGGCGAACCGTTGTTTGGCATTGCCGGCACCAGCATGGAATATGGTTTGCAGCCGTGGCAGTTTGGGGTGGCTACATTGTATCAGGATCAACCTGAGCATGTTTATGTGTATACGGATCGGCCCATCTATCGCCCTGGGCAAACAGTGGCCTGGCGTGGCGCATTGCATGTGCGCGACAATGGGCGCTATTATCTGCCAACCGAGCGCAATCAGGTGGGCGTAGCAGTGTATGGCCCCTATGACGAGAATTATCAGCGGCCGTTGCTTTTTCAGACGACATTGCCGTTATCTGGCTTTGGCACGTTTGATGGCACCTTTGAGCTGCCGCCGGATGCACAGCCGGGCATGTATGCGATTGATGTGGAAGAAATTGGACAGATTTCTTTCCAGGTGGCCAATTATCGCAAGCCGGAAGTTGAGCTAAGCCTGAGTGCACCGAGTGCGGTGGCCCCCGGAACAGACCTGGGGGCTGGTGTTCGCGCTCAGTACTATTTTGGCGCTCCGGCTAGCAATTTGCCGGTGCAGTGGTCTTTGTATGCGCAGCCAGAGTATGTGGGAATTGATGGCTATCAGGTTGGGCCATTGGGAGATTTTCGTTGGAGCTGGGCTGAGAATACGCCCGGACGATTGGTGCTGAGCGGTGAGGGGATAACCGATAAAAATGGCATGTTTGCCGTTTCGATTGCGGAAGAGGACTATCGAAACATGTTGATGACCCCTGGTCAACCGATGCGCCTGACCATTGAATTTACGGTGCAAGATGAAAATGGGCAGCAAGTTAGCGGGCGGACAACGACGATCCATTATCCGGAACTGTTCCTGATTGGGGCGCGCAGTGAAACCTGGACGGGGCAAGCTGGGACGGATATGCTTTTCTCGCTGCGCACCTTCAATTGGGATAAACAACCTGCGGGCAGCAAATCGGTGACGGCAGTCTTCCAACAAGCCAGGTGGGAGCGCAACGGTGTGGATCAGATGGGGAGCCCTGCTTATCAAAAAGTGTTGACCGAGGTGGGGCGCACGACCCTGGTAACCGATTCGCAGGGGCAGGTGCAGATGACATTCACGCCGCCAGCTGCAGGGGTTTATCAATTGGATGTGAGCAGTGGTGGCGCGTTGACGCAGTTGATGGTTTGGGTGAATGGGAGTGGTGTGGGCTCGTGGCCGCGTTTGCCTGACCAACGGATTGAGCTGCAAACGGATGCACAAGAATATAGCGTGGGGCAAACAGCCCATATTTTGATCCCCAATCCATTTGAGGGGGAAGTGCTTGGGTTGGTGACGGTTGAACGTGGGTTGGTGATGCGTTCGCAGCTGATTCGGTTTTCTGGGCCAAGTTATGATCTTGGGCTGTCTTTGATGGATGAGGATGCACCGAATGTGTATGTCTCGGTTTTGTTGCTGCGCAGCGCAGAGCGACAGCGCCCCGATTTCCGGTTGGGTTTGGTGAATGTCAAAGTAAAGCCAGATCACTTGCTGTTGCAATTGGGCCTGACGATTGATCCGCCGCGTGCTGCTCCGGGGGATACGGTGCGGGTGACCCTGGAAGCGCGAGATGCGCTTGGACAGCCGGTGCAGGGTGAGTTCTCCTTATCGGTGGTGGATAAGGCTTTGTTGGCCTTGAAAGATGATAATGCGTTACCGATTGAGGATGCTTTCTACGGCGAACAGCTTTTGGAAGTGCGGACGACGCTGGATATGGCGGTATACGCCCGGCGAATTGAGCAGTATAAACAACCGTTTGGGCGCGGCGGTGGTGGCGATGGTGTGCCGGTTGAGCAGATGCCTTCATCTTTTGTACGCGAAGATTTTCGCGATACTGCCTATTGGAATGCGACCGTGCTGACAGATGAACAGGGGCAGGCGGTGATGGATGTTGCGCTGCCTGATAACCTGACAACGTGGGTTGTGTTGGGGCGTGGCCTCACCCGCACGGCTTTGGTTGGTGAGGCGCAAGCAGAGTTTGTGGTGACGCGCGAGTTGCTTGTGCGCCCGGTAACTCCTCGCTTTATGGTGTCGGGTGATCACGTGCAGCTTGCAGCTGTGGTGCACAACAATTCGCTGGAGAGCCGTAATGTGCAGGTCTCTTTGCAGGCAGATGGGTTTGTGTTGGATGATGCGGCTTTGGCCGTGCAAACTGTGTTGTTGCCACCGGGGGAGCACACCCGTGTGACATGGTGGGGGCAGGTGAAGGACGTGGAGGGGGTTGAGCTGGTCTTCTCTGCAACGGCGGGTGAACTGAGTGACAGTGCCCGTCCGGTGTGGGGAACATTGCCAGTGCTGCGCTATAGCGCGCCTTTGACCTTTGGCACGTCGGGTGTGATGACGGATGGCGGACGGCGTTTGGAGGCAATCAGTTTGCCGCGTTCCTATACGCCAAGCGGAGGTATGTTGCAGGTGGAGCTTGCACCGTCGCTGGCGGCGACCATTTTGGGCGAATTGCCGGTCTTAGAAGCCTATCCATATGATTACACGGAAGCCATCCTGTCGCGTTTGTTGCCCAATGTGGAGAGTTATCGCATCTTAAATGACCTTAAGACGGGCACGCCAGAAACAAAGGCGGAGCTGAAGGCGCAAATTGAGGCTGCTTTGGAGCAGTTGTCGCGCATGCAGAATCAAGATGGCGGTTGGGGCTGGCAACAGGGCAGCGATTCGGATGCCTATTTGACGGCTTATGCTTTGTTTGGCTTGCTGGAGGCCAATCGGGCTGGGTTTGTGGTAAGTTCACAGGCAATTAGCAATGCGCAGAATTATTTACAAGGTCAGCCAGAACCGGGCGCAGCTGCGCAAGGTTGGGAACTGGACCGGGGCGTTTTTCGGAATTTTGTTTTGGCGCGCAGTGGCATTGCCGTAGATTGGACGCGTTGGTATGAGCAGCGCAGTTTGCTCAGTCCCTGGGCACAGGCGCTGACGGCCTGGGGTCTGACGCAGCAATCACCGGGCAGTGACGCAGCACGGACGTTGCTTTCGGATGTGCAGGCGCGAGCTGAACGTTCGGCGACGGGTGTGCATTGGCAAGGGCTGGAAGACGATTGGCATAACTTCACGACCCCGAACTATACGACGGCGGTGGTGCTATATGTGCTGGCAACCCTTGACCCGGCTAACCCAATCGTGCCGGATACGGTGCGCTATTTGGTGATGCATCGCAAAGCGAGCATGGGCTGGGGGTCTAGTTACGAAACAAGTTGGGTCATTTTGGCGTTGGGGCAGGTGATGCGCGGCACGGGCGATTTGCGCCCCAATTTTCAGTTTTCGGCGGCGTTGAATGACCGTCCTATTCTCAATGGAACGACCAACGGGACGGAAACGGTCACGGTGGCACAGGCGGTGCTGCCGTTATCTGATTTGCAAGAACGCTCGCCCAACACCCTGGTGATTGAACGGACACCGGGGAGCAGCTGGTTGTATTACCGCTCTTATTTGCAACTCAACCGTCCAGTGGTGGATGCGCAGCCGATGATGCGCGGGTTGCAAATTGATCGTCAGTATTATGCCTATGGCCAGGATTGTCGGATGCCAGATTGTGAACCCTTGCAGCGGGTTTCGCTGAGCGCAATGGATGGGCAGGTGTTGGTGCGTTTGACGGTGACCGTGCCCAAGGAAATGTATTACGTGATGGTGGAAGATGTTATTCCGGCTGGCATGGAGGTGCTGGATTTGAGCCTGAAGACCAGCCAACAAGGCGGGCAAGGCGAGGAGTGGTTTGACCCGCGCAATCCATTTGGCAATGGGTGGGGCTGGTGGTGGTTTGATGCACCGAAAATTTATGATATGCGGGTGCAATGGATGGCGCGTTACCTGCCAGCTGGGACGTATGAGCTGACCTATCGGCTTTTGCCGGTGACGGCAGGGGAATATCAAGTGTTGCCGGCGCGGGCCTGGATGTACTTCTTCCCAGAGGTGGAAGGTGTGAGCGGTGGTGCCTTGTTTGAGGTGACGCCGTAGAAGAAAACTGTGTCAATGCGCAAGAGACATGGCCAATTGCCATGTCTCTTGTTTTTTTAGGCTTGCTTGCGCAGCGACTGAATTTGTTGTTCCAGTTGTTCGATTTGTCTTTGCAACTCGCTCAGGTCTTCGGGCGAAGCTGGGTCTTGCGGGTCGGGCGGCGGGGCGGGGTGCAGGCTGGGGTCTAGCAACAATTGCAACATTTGTTCCGCTTGTGCGGGGGAGAAATAGCCTTTTTGCACCAGATGATTGACGCGCCGGCGGGTTTCTTGCTCAAAGCTGCCTGTGGGGTCGAGAAATGCATTGACCGAATGGCGTAGCTCACTGCCGGTTTGCAACAGGCGAGCAAAGAAGGCCTCAGGCAGGTGCATCAGCGCTTGTTTTTGCTGTTCGATGATGACCTGCATCAATGTTGCTGAGGTTAGGTCTTCGCCGCTGTTGTGGTCAAGGACTTGAATTTCTTCGCCAAGCTGAATGGCCTGGGCAATTTCGTTCAAGCTGATGTAACTGCCGCTTTGCAGATCGTAGAGCTTGCGGTTGGCATAGCGCTTGATGATGCGCATGGGGGATTACTCTTGCGCTTTCTTCATTTCTTCAAGCTTTTGGCTCAGCTCTGCAATGCGGGCAGCAAGCGCTTCGACATCAGCTTTGGTGGCGACCGCCGGGTGGGCCTGGGCAGCTTGAGCTTTGCGTTCGCGCTCAGCCTTTTCGCGCCGTTCAATTGCTTCACGCATCAGGCGGCGAGCATCTTTTTCGGCAATTTCGCCGCGTTCGGCCATGCGGGTGAGGAAGCTATCTACTTCTTCCTGGGCAATCATCGTTGCACCGACAGCGGCCAGGGTTAGTTTGCGCAATGTGCGATAGAAGGGGCTGTGCTTTTCTTCTTGTTCTTGTGGCTGAGTTTGTGTGGACATGGGAGAACCTCCATTTGTGATAACAGTTTTCTTTTGACGCGCTGCGTCATTGATTATTATAATGCGGTGCGTCAAA
>JAIWNK010000111.1 GCA_020216845.1 Anaerolinea sp.
AAGTCAAGAGGGATATAATAGAGAACATGAAAACCATTCGAGCAGTTCGAGGATTACAACGCTGGCGCGATGTGCAGGCAGTGTTGGTGCGCTATGGCTTCGATTTTCTGATTGATCAGGAAGAGATTCAGGAGGTGCGCGCCTGGCTGCGCGACCATTTGCACTTGCCTTTGGGGGAATTTAGCGGGCGCAGTGTGGCAGAACGGTTACGTTTGATGTTACAAGATTTGGGGCCAACGTTCGTGAAGTTGGGGCAGGTGATGTCGAGCCGCAGCGATTTGTTGCCGCAAGATTGGGTTCGCGAGTTGAGCAAATTGCAAGATGAAGTGGCGCCATTTCCGTTTGAGCAGGTGAAGGACATTGTTGAGCGGGAGCTGGGCAAGCCGCTGAGTGAATTGTTTTTGTCGTTTGAGGAACAGCCGCTTGCTGCTGCCTCGTTGGGGCAGGTGCATCGGGCGGTGTTGCCAAACTTGAACCCGGTGGTTGTCAAGGTGTTGCGGCCGGGGGTGGAGGCACAGGTCAGCGCCGATATGGAGATTCTGCGCGAGATTGGGCGATTGGTGGAAGGGCGCACTGCTTGGGGGCGACGCTATGCCATTGGCAGTGTCATTGAGGAGTTTGCCCGTTCGCTGACCCTGGAGATGGATTATCGGAATGAGGGCACGAATGCGGATCGGTTGCGGCGCGGTATGAAAAATCAGGGGCGCGTGCATGTGCCTTACATTTATTGGGAGATGGTTACAACGCGCGTGCTGGTGATGGAGCAGGTGGATGGGGTCAAGATCAAAGACCGGGAGCAACTCGATGCGTTGGGGGTGGATTGTGTTGACCTGGCCGATGTGTTGGTGCGCAGCATCTTTACGCAGTTGTTGATTGAAGGCTTTTTCCATGCTGACCCGCACCCTGGCAACCTGATGGTTGAGCGGGAGACGCACGCTCTGGTGTACATTGACCTGGGCATGATGGGGGTGTTGTTGCCCGATCAGCGGCAGGCCTTGGGTGATGTGGTGCAGGCTATTTTGCGGCACGATAGTGCTGAGGTGGTTCGGCTTTTATTGGTCATCGGCACGCCAACCCGTCCGGTGCAAGAGACGTTGTTGCAGCGCGAGGTGGACCGTTTGATTGCGCGCTACCTTGAAGCGGAATTGGGACAGATTTCCTTTGCAACCTTGTTGAGCGAGGTGTTGGCGCTCATTTATCAACACGGCATTCGCTTGCCAAGCGAACTGAGCATGGCGATTAAGACGTTGATTCAGGCTGAGGCGGTGGCGCGAGAGCTGGATGCGCGAATTTCGGTCGTTGAGATTTTGACAGCCGTGGCGCAACAAATGGTGTTGCAACGCCTCAACCCGCAGACCTGGGTGTTCCAATTGGCGGGAATGTTGCGTGAGACGAGCCGATTGACACAGGCGCTGCCGCGCGCCTTGGAGGTTTTGCTGACACAAATGGGGCAGGGCGCGTTGCGCATAGGCCTGGATATTCCCGATTTTGCGCAGCAAGTGTGTCATTTATACACCATCACCAACCGCCTGACGGTTGGTGTGGTGTTGGCCGGCATGATCATCGGCTCGGCGATTGCGATGGGGGTCTCGCCGCACGACTCGTGGAGTTTTATTCCCATTTTGGGGGTGATTGGTTTTGTCGTTTCGATGTCGGTGGCAGGTTTTTTGGTGTGGGGGGTGTTTTTGGACATATGGCGCTCGAATCGTCGTTCGCGCCGCGATTCGTGAGGGGGAGATTGACGTGCGGAAAGAGGAAGTCTTTCACGTGACAAATTTGACTTTTTGCGGTATAAGGAAACGAAAGCTATTTTAAACTCCACTTTGTGAGGAGGTTCAATCTATTATGCTCATCTGGCATGGTTTGGTTGTGGCGGGTATTGTGGTATGCGCCATTCTTGCCATTCGAGCACAGCGATTGCTGACATCGGCGTTGTGGTTGGCAGGTTGCAGCGCTTTGGTGGCAGTTTTGCTGTACTTGATGGGCGCTGCCGAACTGGCGGTCATCGAGCTAAGCGTTGGTGCTGGGCTGGTGACCGTTTTGTTTGTGTTTGCCATCAACATTGCTGGAGAAGACGCGGCAAGTTTGCCCTCACCGCTGCCACGTCCGCTCTCTTGGGTTGTGGTATTGGTGGCAGTTGGCTTGTTGGCCTGGCGAGTTTTGCCAGAGTTGTTGCCTTTGCCCTGGTTGCGGGTGACCGATTCGAGTACATTCTCCGATTGGGTGTGGGGCAATCGCATGGTGGATTTGCTCTTGCAGGTTGTGCTCATCTTTGCGGGTGTGTTGGGCATGATGGGCCTGCTTTCTGAGCGGAAAAAGGCCGGCGAACATGAGGAGGAATCGGCATGAACCTTTCTGTTGCAACGCTGGTGTTTGTGGCAGTGCTTGGTTTGCTGGGCGTTGGGCTATATGCTTTGCTGGCAACGCGCAATCTGATTAAGGTGATTGTGGCCTTGCAGATTTTGGTCAAGGGCGCCATGTTGGCGCTGGTGTTGGCTGGGCGGTTGCGCAATGCGGTTCAAGAGGCGCAGAGCCTGGCGTTGACAGTCATTGTGGCGGATACAATTGTCGCTGTGATTGGGTTGACGCTGGCAGTGCAGATTCGGCAGCGGCTTGGCACGCTGGATATCAAAGCGCTCACTTCGCTGCGGAGGTAACCATGACGCTGATTTTGGTAGCTGCAATGATTCTATTGCCCTGGGCCGGGGCGTTGTTTGTGTGGGCAGCTGGAAATGAGCGCCCGCGCTTGCAAAATGGCCTGGCTGTGACCTTTTCGGTGGCAGCTGGCATTTGTGGTCTGGCGATGCTGCCGCGTGCCGGTGCCGAGGTGGTGCTGAACTTCCCGGTGGGTGGCGCGTTTGGCGACTTCACCTTTGTGGCCGATGGGCTGGGGGTTTTCCTGGCGGCAGTGGCGACGGTGATTGGCAGCCTGGCGGTCATCTTCTCTGTAGATTACATGAAGGGCGAGCATCAATTGGGCCGCTATTATGCCATGGTGCTGTTCTTCATCGGTGCCATGGTCGGGCTGGTGCTGACCAGTAATTTGCTGCTGATGTTCTTCTTCTGGGAGATTACGGCGCTGTGCTCTTATGCGCTGATTTCGTTCAACAATGATGATCCCAAAGCGGTGGCAGGTGGCATGAAGGCGTTGATCATCACCCAACTGGGTGGGATTGGCCTGTTGGTTGGGGCGCTGGTTTTGTATGCCTATACCGGTAGCTATGACATTCAGGCGTTGATTGCCAACCCGGCGATTGTTCCTGCTGGCGTGCTGGCCTGGATGGCGTTTGGCGGTCTGGCGGCGGCGGCGGCCAAATCGGCGCAATTCCCGTTTCAGACGTGGTTGCCGGATGCAATGGAAGCGCCAACGCCGATCAGCGCTTTGATCCACGCGGCGACGATGGTCAACGCAGGTGTGTATTTGCTGGCGCGTTTTTATCCGGCCTTCCATGGTGTGCCGGGCTGGACGACGGCGGTCACGCTGGTTGGTTTGGTGACGGCTTTGTTGGCGGCCTTGATGGCCCTGGTTGCCAATGACCTGAAGCGGGTATTGGCTTATTCAACCGTCAGTCAGTTGGGGTATATGGTGTATGCGGTAGGCGTGGGCGGCATTTATGCCAGTCAATTCCACCTGCTGAGCCATAGTGTCTTCAAGGCTTTGTTGTTCCTCAGTGCCGGTGCAGTGATCCATGCGGTTGGAACGCGCGACATGCGTCAGATGGGCGGGCTGGGCAAGCAGATGCCGCTGACGCGGGCGGTGTTCATCATCGGTTCGTTGGCCCTGGCTGGCATTCCGATCTTGAATGGCTTTTGGAGCAAGGAACTGGTGCTGGAAGCGGGGCTGATGCATGGGCCGATGTGGGCTTATGTGGGCATGTTGATTGGTGCTGGCCTGACGGCTTTCTACACCTACCGCATGGTGACGATGGTGTTTTACGGCAGCCCGCGCAGTGCTTTGCATGGGCATGATGCTGGGCCGGCGATGCGCGTGGCGCTGATTCCGTTGGCATTTGGGGCGTTGACGACCTGGTTGTTGGCGGGGCCGTTCTCGCGGTTGCTGAGTGTTGAAAGTTTGCCGATGCATCACATTGAGCCAGAAAACACCTGGGTGATTCTGGAAGAAGTCTTTTCGCTGCCGACGTTGATTGCGCTGTTGGTGGTGGCGCTTGGGTTGGTATGTTGGTGGCAACGTGAGCGCCTGGCTGGCCTTGGTCAGGCCCTGAAGGGCATTGGCTGGGCAGCAGAGCATAGCTTTGGCTTTGAGGCGGTGAATCGTGCGATTGTTGGCGGCACACAAAAACTGGGTGAGGCGCTGCGCGTGACTCAAACCGGCTGGCTGAACTGGAATGTTTTTGGCATTTTGGCTGGTTTGGTGGTGGTGCTGATCGTTGTCATCCTGGGTGGGAGGTAAACCATGCGAGAATACACGGCATTGATTTGGTTGCTGATGACGCCTTTCCTGGGGGCCGCGCTGACCTATCTGATTGGACGTTCGGTTGCTCGCCGTGTGGGCGATTCCAGCACGGTCAACCCGGCGCGTTGGGTGGCGTTGCTTTCACAGCTGGCGACGGGTGTGTTCTTATACTTTTCGGCACAAGCTTTGTGGGTTTCGGGTCGTCCATTTGGGGTGACGATTGCCAGGCTGGCAAACGATGTCAACGGAATTTTGTTACGCTTCGATGGCATTAGCCTGTTGCTGGCAAGTGTGGTGTTGGTGCTCACCTTTTTGGTCACGCTCTATTCGGTCACGTACATGCAGGGCGAAGTGGGCGAGGAGAAGTATTATGCTCTGCTGATGGCCATGACGGGGATGATGATTGGCCTTGGCTGCACGCACGATTTGTTCAACCTGTGGGTGTGGTTTGAAGGTATGGCCATCTCCTCGTACATGCTGGTGGCTTTTTATCACCAATCGGCTTCGTTGGAAGCGGGCATCAAATACCTGGTGCAGAGTGCAGTTGGGTCGGTGTTTGTGCTCTTGGGCATTGCGCTGATCTTCCTGGAGGCGGGTTCGCTGAATCTGTCGGCCATTCACATGGCCTTGGGCAGCGCCTCGGCTTCGCCGGTTGTGTGGGTGGCGGGTGCCTTGTTGCTGATTGGCTTTGGCGTGAAAACGGCTTTGGTGCCGTTGCACACCTGGCTGCCAGATGCGCACTCGCAGGCACCGAGTGGCATCAGCGCCATGCTTTCGGGTGTGGTGATTGAAGCTGGGTTGGTGGCGATGTTGCGCTCGTTGGCTGTCTTGCCGGGCATGGCAGAAACGTGGGGCTACTTGCTGCTGGGCTTTGGAGCGTTGAACATGCTGGTTGGCAACCTGATGGCGCTGCGGCAAACGCAGGTGAAACGCTTGTTGGCGTATTCCAGCCTGGCCCATATGGGCTACATGTTGATTGGCTTTGGCGCTGCGTTTGGCTTTGGCAGTCAGGCCGGGGCGGCGGGCGGTTTCTTCCATTTGATGATACACATGCTGATGAAGGGGCTGGCCTTTTTGGGCGTTGGAGCGTTCTTGTATACCCTGTATGTTGCCAAAGGCAAACATGGCCCGCTGATGATTGAAGATTTGTCCGGTGCCGCGCGGCGCTATCCATTGGCGGCCTTTGCGGTCAGTGTGGCGGTGTTGGGCCTGGGCGGGTTGCCGCCGTTGGCTGGCTTCATGTCCAAGTGGCAAATTTTTGTTGCTGGTTTTGCCACCCAAAGTCCATGGGTGATTGGGCTGGTGGTGTTCGCTGCCCTGAATAGCGTTTTGTCCCTGGGCTATTATGCTCCATTGGTCAACCGCATGTATCGGCAGCAACCATCCGCATTGGTGTTGCAAGGCGAAAAGCTGAGCGTTTGGCTGGCTTTGCCGTTGGTGTTGATGACCGTGTTGGTGGTGGTGTTGGGCTTTTGGCCGACGCTGGCCGCTGGCTGGTATGAAACTGCGGCGGATAGCCTGATGCGTTTGCTGTCTTACTAGGAGGAGTGCGATGGATCTGAGTGTTTTGTTGATCCCACCGATTGCGTTTTTGATTTATGTGCCGTTAGTGTTCATCATCTTTGGCATTGGCAAAGCGTTAGCACCGGATGTGGAAGGCTCATCCTTGAAGCGCACGCTGTATGGCAGTGGTGAAATGGCGCAAGTGGAAATGGCTGCCCCTGGCTATCGTCCGTTCTTTCTGATTGCGTTCTTCTTTGCCATCTTGCATTTGGGGGTGCTGGTGTTGGCAACTGGGGTGTTGACCCCGACGATGATTCCCTACCTGGCAGGGCTGATGCTGGCGCTGATTGCGCTGCTGCTGGGTTGATTTTGTTGGCTAATTCGGGTGTGATACATCTGAATTAAAGGAGTGTGCAATGGAAATGAAACTCGATCCTCCCTGGCAGCGGGCGTTAGAACAGATTAAGACCTGGGCACGCGTCAATTCGCCCTGGGTGATTCATTACAACAGTGGGTCGTGCAATGGCTGTGACATTGAGATTTTGGCGACGTTGACGCCGCGCTATGACCTGGAGCGTTTTGGCATCAAGCTGCAGGGCAGTCCGCGTCATGCGGATGTGTTGATTTGCACCGGCCCGGTCTCGTTGCAATCGCGCGATCGTTTGCTGCGCATTTATGAGCAAATGCCTGAGCCAAAGTTTGTGGTGGCGGTGGGCTCGTGTGGCATTTCGGGCGGCGCGTTTCAGGGCTGCTACAATGTGGTGGGCAGCATCGGCGACGTGATTCCCGTAGATGCCTATGTGCCGGGCTGTCCGCCGCGTCCTGAGGCCATCATTCATGGGGTGGTGGCGCTTTTGCAGAGTTTGCAAAAGAAAGACGCCGCTCCTCAGTCGGTGGAAGAATAGGCAGGAGGAAACATGGATACGGCAACAGCTTTGCAAAAGGCAGAAGAAATTTTGCAGCCCCTGGCGCAAGAATTCAAACATCCAGAGGCAGACCGGGTGGATGTGATTTTGGCAGTCGAGAATCTCAAGGCAGCGGTCAAACGCCTGGTGGAAGAGCGCTTGGGCTATCTGGTGGCGATTACGGGGCTGGATGTGCCCGCAAAACCGGCCGCAGAAGGCGAAACACCGCAGGGCTCGGTGGATGTGATGTATCACTTTGCAGAAGGCGCGGCGATCATTACCTTGCGCGTCAATGTGCCATACGATGCGGCAGTTGTGCCAACGGTATGCGATGTGCTGCCAGCGGCAACATTGTATGAGCGGGAACTGATTGAGATGTTGGGTGTGACCGTTGAAGGTACGCCGGTGACGGATCATTTGATCCTGCCTGAGGATTGGCCCGATGGTGTCTATCCGCTGCGCAAGTCTTTCACTGGTCTGAAACCACAAGGAGCGTGAGGAATGGATGCACAACAGATTGGAAAAGGAAAGTTTGTGGTGCCAATTGGGCCGCAGCATCCGGCGCTGAAAGAGCCAGGGCACTTTGAGTTCACGGTGGATGGCGAGATTGTGACGGGTGCTTCGGTGCGCCTGGGCTATGTTCATCGTGGCATTGAAAAAGGCGCGGAAAACCGCAATTACACTCAGGCGATGTATTTGATGGAGCGGGTGTGTGGCATTTGTTCGCACGTTCATGCGACGGCGTTTGCGCTTGGCACTGAGAAATTGGCCGGAATTACTGCCCCGCCGCGCGCTCAGGCCATTCGCAGCCTGGTGGGTGAGCTGGAGCGCATTCACAGTCACCTGTTGTGGCTGGGCGTGGCAGCACATGAGGGCGGTTTTGATACGCTGTTCATGTATTCCTGGCGCGACCGCGAAGTGGTGATGGACTTGCTGGAAGGCTTGACCGGCAACCGCGTCAATTATTCGGTCAATGTCATCGGCGGCGTCAAGGTGGATGTGGATGACGCACAGCGCGATGCCATTTTGAAGGGTGTGGACTTTTTGGAGGAACGCACCCATCATTACATTAAGATCATTACAACCGATGAAACGCTGTTAGGGCGGACAGTGGGCGTGGGTGTGATGACGAAGGAACAGGCGATTGAGTTGGGCGCCATTGGTCCAACCGGACGTGCATCGGGCCTGGAGCGCGATGTGCGGGTGGACGCGCCGTATGCTGGTTATAAGGATTTTCCGGTGCGTTTGGTGACCGACGAGGCTGGTGACTTGCAGGCGCGCTTTGTGGTGCGCATGAAAGAGCTGTTGGAGAGCTACCGCCTGATCCGCGAGATTTTGGACCATTTGCCAACCGGCGACCTGACCGTGCGGGCGCCGCGTCGCATTCCGGCGGGTGAGACGGTGAGCCGAGTGGAAGCGCCGCGCGGCGAATTGTTCTACTACATCAAGAGCAATGGCACCGATATGCCCGAACGGGTCAAAATCCGCACGCCATCGCTGTGCAATTGGGCTTCGGTGATCAATCTGGCGCCAGGCTATAAATTGGCCGATATGCCGATGATCCTTTCGGGCATTGACCCGTGCTTCTCGTGCAATGATCGGTTGATCAAAGTCAATGATCGTTCGGTTTCTCAGGTTTGGACCTGGGAAGATTTACGGCAACACGGAATCGAGTATTACCGATGAACAATCTGACTCTCCCTGCTCTGGTTTCTCTGTTGTTTTTCCCTGGCGGGTTGTTCTTGTTGGCCGGGGGGTTGGTGTATGAATACATTGACCGCAAATTGGTGGCACGCTTTCAGAACCGGATTGGGCCGCGCTGGTTTCAGCCCTTGGCGGATGTGATTAAGCTGTTGGCAAAGGAAGAAATTGTGCCGAATGGTGTGCATAAGGGGCTGTTCATCGCTTTGCCGGTGATTGGCCTGGCTTCGACGCTGACCGCTGCGCTGTATGTGCCCATGGTTGGCTTTGCCCCCGCTTTTTCGTTCCGCGGCGACTTGATCGTGGTGCTCTATTTGCTGAGCGTGATGACGCTGTGCCTTGGCCTGGCCGGGGCGAATACGGCGGATCGCTTCTCATTGGTCGGCGCAACCCGCACGTTGACGCAGCTCTTTTCCTATGAGGCGCCGTTCCTGTTGGCGCTGCTTGGCCCGGCCATTGTTGCCCGCACCTGGCAGATTGGTGAGATCAACCTGTATGCGCAAAACAATTTGTGGTTTGTGGTCATGCAGCCGATTGGCTTTTTGGTGGCGTTGGTGGGCTTGATGGGCAAGCTTGAGCTGCCGCCTTTCGATGCTCCAGAAGCTGAAACGGAAATCGTTGCTGGACCATTGACGGAATATAGCGGGCGCGGGCTGGCTTTGTTCCGCATTGGCAAGAACGTGGAGTTGGTGATTGGCCTGACGTTGGTAGCGGCTTTTTATTTGGGCGGCATTGCCAACCCGCTGGACTTTCTGTGGAAGACGCTGGTGCTGCTGCTGGTAACAGCTGCGTTGCAGTCGTTGTTTGCCCGTTTGCGCATTGATCAGACGGTGGGTTTGTGGTGGCGGGCCGGTGCGTTGCTGGCGCTGTTGCAATTGGTGGCCATCATCGTTGGTCAGATGATCCGCCCGCTCATTTTTGGAGGTTGAAATGTCCATTGGTGCGATGATAGGCGATATTTTACGCTCGCTGTTCAAGAAACCAGCGACACAGCGCTATCCATATGAGCGTTATCCAACGCCAGACCGGCTGCGCGGTAAATTGTTTTATGACCCAACCAAATGTACCGGTTGTCAGTTGTGCATCAAGGATTGTCCATCCGACGCAATTGAACTGATTGTGTTGGATAAGGTCAACAAACGCTTCGTGATGCGTTACAATATAGACCGTTGTACGTATTGTGCACAGTGTGTGCAAAATTGCCGCTTTGACTGTTTGAGCATGTCAAATGAGCAGTATGAAATGGCAGCTCTGCAGCGGCAACCATTCGAAGTGTTCTATGGCCGAGATGAAGATGTCCAATTCTTGTTGGAGCGAGCCACTCGCGAAGATCCTGAAGCACAACCCTGCCAACCCCCAGCCTGAAATTCGGCTGGCAGTGGTTGGGATTGGCAATGAATTGAACGGAGATGATGCGGCTGGTGTGCTGGTGGTGCGCGCGTTGCGGGCACAGCTGGGCAGCCAGCCGCAGCTTTTGTTGATTGAGGGGGGCGTGGCACCAGAAGCGTTTACCGGGCCTTTGCGCCGTTTTGCGCCGGATTGGGTCTTGTTGGTGGATGCCGCCGAGATGGGAGAGGCCGCCGGGCATGTCGCCTGGGTGGATTGGCGTCTGGCCGATGGCTTGAGTGCAACAACGCATACCCTGCCGCCGACGATGTTGGCGCAGTTTTTGATGGCTGAGTTGGGCTGTCAGGTGGCGCTGATTGGCATTCAACCGCAGGGTCTGGAACTGGATGATGGGGTGAGCGCAACGGTTCAGGAAGCCGTGAATGCGGTGACGCTGGAGCTGAAACGCTTGTTGGCACCCTTTGCAGAAGGAGGTTGAGTTGCAAAAACGGGCGGTGTGGCTGGGTGTGGTGGCGCTGCTTTGGTTGTTTGCGATGACGGCGTTGTATTATGTCAGTCACAAGCCATTCGATGGAGCGTTTTTGCTGGGGGCGTTGACCTTTTTGTGGCGTCTGATC
The DNA here is from genome assembly GCA_020216845.1 of Anaerolinea sp. Classification (GTDB taxonomy): domain Bacteria; phylum Chloroflexota; class Anaerolineae; order Anaerolineales; family Anaerolineaceae; genus JAIWNK01. The sequence continues at coordinate 10,488 of JAIWNK010000111.1, forward strand.
GTGGTGGGGCTGTTGGTCTCGCTGGCTGGGGGCTTGGGGGCGCGTCTGCTGCCGCTGGAGGATGTGCAGCCGTTGACGCGCCTTGCGTTGCAAGCTGCGCTTGGATTGGGGTTGATGGCGCTGTTGGTGTTGGTGATGGGGAGCATTGGCCTGGCGCGGTGGTGGTTGATTGGGTTGATGCTGTTGGGTGGGGTGGTGTTGTTGCGCTGGATGCGCATTTGGTGGCGCAATTGGCAGGCGTTGGCGCAGGCCTGGCAGCAGAGCGATGGTTTTGGTCGCAGCGTGGCGGTGTTGTGTGCTTTGTTGTTGGCGGCAACGTTGTTGATGGCTCTGGCGCCGCCACTGGCTTTTGATGCGCTTGTCTCGCATTTGGTATTACCGCAGCTATATTTGCAACAGGGGCGGGTGAGCTACCTGGCAGAGATGGTTATGTCGGGCATGCCGCAAAACGCGGAGATGTTGTATACCTGGGCAATGGCGGCAGGTGGTGCACCGGCGGCAGCTGCATTGGGGTGGGCCTTTGGGGTTTTGGCGCTGGTTGGGGTGTGGGGCTGGGCCTTTGAGCACTTGGGCGCTCGGGCGGCCTGGGCCGGTGTGGCAAGTTTGCTGGCCGGCTATAGCCTGACGGCGTTGTTGGCTTGGGCGTATGTGGATTGGTTGGCGCTGTTGTTTGGCTGGGGGACGCTGGTTTGGCTGGAGCGCTGGCGGCTGAGCGGGCAGAAGCGGGCGGTGTGGCTGGCAGGGTTGTTCACAGGTCTGGCGATTGGGGTGAAATATACCTCGGGGATTTTGGCGCTGGTCGGTGTGGGCGTGTTGGCCTGGCACGCCTGGCGGCGGCGAGAGGCTTTTTTGCCGACGGCCTTGCGCTATGGACTGGCGGTGGTTGCTTTGAGCCTGCCCTGGTTCTTGAAGAATTGGCTTAGCACGGGCAATCCGTTGTATCCGTTTCTTTTTCCGGCTGGGGCAATGACGGCCTTGCGCCTGGAGGTGTATCAGAGTGTGCCGCCGTTTGGCAACTGGCAAGATGTGGTCTTTTTGCCGGTGCGGGCCATGTATTTGGGAATGGAAGGCGCACCCGGGTACATGGTGGCGATGGGGCCGTTGTTGGTTGGTTTGGCGGCTTTGGCCTGGTTGGGTGCAAAGGCGCGCTCGTTGGAGCAGCAAGTCGGTTTTGAAAACGCACTTGCGCTGACCCTTTTGGGATGGGCTGGTTGGGCAGTTGGCAATCAGGTTTCGGGAAATTTGATTCAGACCCGCTATTATTTCACGTTGTTTCCGGCGTTTGCGTTTTTGGCGGCATATGGATTTTGGGGGGCTGGACGCTTGTCCTTGCCGGGGGTGCGCATGGGGCGCATTTTGGCTGCGGTTGTCTTGCTCGCTTTGGGGTTGAACACTTTGGAAGTGACGACGACTGCCGTTCGGCAGGGGGCTGGGGCGGCGGCGTTAGGGTTGCGTTCACAGACGCAATTTGTGGCCGATGGGTTGGGCTGGTATGAGCCGGCCATGGCTGCGTTGCACAAACTGCCTGGGGATGGCCGGGTGCTGATGCTGTATGAGCCGCGCAGTTTGTATTGTCTGCCGGTGTGTGAAGGGGACGAGATTTTGGATCAGTGGAAACGGACGCGCACTGCCTGGCAGGATGATGCTACGGCCATTGTGTCGGATTGGCGTGCGCAGGGGTATGGTTATGTGTTGGTTTACACTGCTGGGGTGGATTTTTTCCGCACAGCGGAAGATCCGCATCATCCGCCCGAAGACCTTGCCGCGTTGGATGCTTTTTTGGACGGGTTGCGTTTCGTAGAAGATTTTGGCGGGGTCTATGCTTTGTATGCATTGCCCTGAGTGATCCGTATGGCAGGTAGAGCGATGTTGTTAAGTGCGTGTACAACAGAAATTTTGCAAGGACGGTTGACGAAACAGCAGTTCTCAATATGGAGGGATAGACCAAGCCTTTGGTGAGGACTGTGCAGAAGGGAACAAGCTAAAACAGCTGATCAGCGTTCTTCCGT
>JAIWNK010000163.1 GCA_020216845.1 Anaerolinea sp.
TTGCAATCGCGCCTCCAATTGCCGTTGTGATCCACATCTGTGTCATGATCCGACAGCGCCCAATAGCCATTGTTGGTCTGCCGGACGCAGTCCAAAGAGCTTGACCGCACCTTCGGCCAAACGTCACTGACCGCGCGGTTCGAGACGGTGTAGACCGAAATGACCACGTCATCGGTCGCCGGGTTGAGGGTGATATAGGAATTAAGCCCATTGCAGAAAGGATTCAACTCATTCGGGCTATCTACCACACCATCGCCATCGTCATCATGCCAACAGGTCGCGTTGTAAGGCGGAGAAAAAACGCACGCCGTGTCATAGTAGAAAGAGAAGAGACCCTGCGTCGAGCAATGGCAGTCGGGGGAGGGGTTATCAAACGGGTCACGCACCGAGGCAAAGCGCGCCGCCTCGCGGGTCAGGTCGAGCACATCCAGGTAGCGGCCAATGAAGATGACCATCTCCACCACGCCCAGCAACAGCAAAAGCAACACCGGCAGCACCAGCGCCAGCTCAATGAAAGACTGCGCCCGCCGCCCGTTGGCAGGGCGTGCTTTTTGCAACAAAGCGAAAAGAGACTTCTTCAGCATAGAAAAAATTCCTTGTGCATACAATACCTTAAGCCTGAGCGCATGTCAATAAATGAAAGGCGATTGCAAGTTATCTGAAATCGCTTGCGCGCGCTTTTGTAACTGAATCACGACATTGCACAAATGTGCAAAAAATTGCACATTTTGACAGGTTGTCAACCCTCTCAAACTGTGCATAATCAAATACAGAACTTTTGTTCTATTTCCAAACCGGAGGATTGCCCGGAAATGACCCCGCTCCCTTCCACTGCCCCCGCCACCCCGCCCGAAGATGGCCTGGAAAAAGAAATCACCATCCTGCGGCAAATGCTCGCTCAGGTAGCCGCCATGTGTGATGCACAGGCCGGGACGCGCTCCCTGGCCGAGATGCTGCGCGTGCTGGACATTCTCAGCATGGCGAGCACGCGCCTGGCCACGCTGCTCAAGGCGCAGCAGGCCCTGGGGCACGATTGGGGCATGCGCTTCGAGCAGGTGCTGGCCGAGGTGATCGAAGAAGTGCGCACCCCACCCCCTCCGGCTCCGGGAGGCCGGCGCAGGGCTTCTGACCCTGCCAAACGCAGTCACGCCGCAAGGAAGCCTGAATGAAGCACGTGCAGCGCCCGGCTCCGCCCTCTGCGACCGAGCTGCCCCCGCTGCGGCAAAGCTGGCCGGCCCCCGGAAAATCTTTCGTCCTGCACCCTTTGGAAGGAGGTTGGCATGGAAATCACCCCTCAAGAGGCCCGTCTGCTGGCCGAACAAATTGCCCGCCTGGGCGACCGCATTGAAGCGCGCTTTGCACACCTTGAAACCTTGCTGGAACACCAACAGGCGTTGAACGAGGAACAGCACGCCGCCCTGGCCCGCGAACAGGCCGCCCTGGCCGCTCAGCTGCAAGATCATGAAGTGCGCCTGCGTGAAGCCCTCAGCACGGTTTCGCAGTTCAAGCTGCTCACCGGCCTGGCTTCCGGCGGGTCGGGGTTGGCCTCGCTGGCCGCCCTCTGGAAAGCCTTTGGCGGCTGAGCGATGAATCGCGTGCTGCGTCAGCTGTTGAGCGATCTGCCGACCTTCAGCGCGGCGGGCGGCCTGCGCCTGCGCAGTTATCAGGCCGAGGCTGCCGCTGCCATCCTGCGCTCCATCCTCGCGCAGCGCGGTGATACGCTGGTGGTGATGTTCCCGCGCCAATCGGGCAAGAATGAATTGCAAGCCCAACTGGAAGCTTACCTGCTCTTGCTCTTCAGCAACACGGATGTTGAGATGGTCAAGGTTTCACCGACCTGGAAGCCGCAAAGCCTGAACGCGCAACGTCGCTTGCAACGCGTGCTCGAACGACATCCCCTCACCGCCGCCTATGGCTGGCACAAAGAATCCGGCTATCTTTACCGTCTGGGACGGGCGCGCATCAGCTTCCTTTCAGCAGCCCCGGAGAGCAACATCGTCGGCGCAACAGCCAACCTGTTGCTGGAAGTGGATGAGGCGCAGGATGTTCAAATCGCCAAATTTGATAAGGAGGTTGCGCCCATGGCGGCTTCGACGAATGCGACGCGCGTGTTTTGGGGCACCGCCTGGAACGATCAGACGCTGTTGGCGCGCGAGCTGCGCGCCGCGCAGGCCGCCGAGCAGCGCGATGGCCGTCGGCGTGTCTTTCGCATCACCGCTGAGCACGTAGCCGCCGAATGCCCGCCCTATGCCGATTTTGTTGCCGCACAGGTCGCCCGTTTTGGCCGGGCGCACCCGCTCATCCGCACACAGTTTTTCTCCGAAGAAATCAGCAGTCAGACCGGCCTGTTCAACGAAGCGCGCCTGCAATTAATGCAGGGCAAGCATGCGTCACATGCACAGCCGCAAGCGGGGGCGCTGTATGCATTCACCCTCGATGTGGGCGGTGAGGATGCAGGGCTAGCCAACGGCTCAGGCGAACTGCAAAACCCGCGCCGCGACGCAACCGCGCTGACCATCTTCGCCCTCGACCAATCGCGCCTGAGCGATCCGCTGTTTGCTGCGCCCATCTATCAGGTCATGCAGCGCTTCGAATGGGTCGGCGTCCCTCATCCGCAGCTCTACGCCGCCCTGCTGAGCCTGGCGCAAACCTGGCAGCCGCGCTTCATCGTCGTAGATGCCACCGGCGTTGGTGCCGGTCTTGCCGCCTTCCTTGGGCGGGCGTTGCCGGGGCGCGTTTTGCCTTTTTTGTTCAACCCGGCCACCAAATCCAGCCTGGGGTGGCGCTTTTTGGCCATCATCGAAACCGGACGGTTCCAGGAAGCGGATCCGCAGTCTTGCAGCCCGGCCCAAAGGGCGCTGCGCGAACGCTTTTTGCAGCAAGGGTGCGCCTGCACCTTGCAAACCGATGGGCTTCAACACAGCTTGCGTTGGAGCGTGCCCGATAGCGCCCAAGACCCGGCAACCGGCCTGCCACTGCATGATGACCTGTTGCTCTCGGCGGCGTTGTGCGCCGTGCTGGAGGATCAGCCCTGGCCGCGGCCCGCCCGTCCGACGCAAATTGTGCGCGCCGCCGACCCACTCACCGCAATCGATCACGGAGGTTTTTAAGCCATGTCCCCTCGTCCATCCTGGTTCCCCGCCTGGCTCAAGGCAATTTGGGGCGAAGCTGCACACGCACAACCGCCGCAGCCGCCGCAACGGCACCGTTTCGCCGCCATCACGCCCACCTGGTCGGCAAACGCCCGGCCGGCCTATGACCGACCCGACCGCCTGACGACCCTCCGGCAGACGTTGGAAGCCTGGCGCACCAACCCGCTGGCGCGGCGGATCGTCGAGCTAACAAGCCAATATGCTGTTGGCGGTGGCATGGCGCTGCACAGCCCCGACCCGGCTGCGCACGCCTTTTTGCAAGCATGGTGGCAACATCCGCTCAACGCCCTGGGCAGCCGTCTACCCGAATGGTGCGACGAATGCACCCGCACCGGCGACCTGTTTCTGCTGCTTTCCACCGACGCAAGCGGCTTGACCTGGGTGCGCGCCCTGCCCTCTGCTGATATTGAAGCGATCGAGACCGCCCCCGGCGATGTGGAGCAAGAATTGAGCTACCGCACCCGTCCGCTGCTGACCAACGATGGCCGTTGGCTGGAAGGGCAGCACTACCCGGCAGAAAGCAGCCTGGTGAATCTGTGCGCGCCCGAACGTACCCAACCGGCCATCTTGCACCTGGCCATCAACCGTCCGTGCGGGGCTGTGTTTGGCGAATCCGATCTGGCGCCGCTGCTGAAATGGCTGGCACGCTATGCCGCTTGGCTGGAAGACCGCGCCCGCCTCAACCGCTATCGCACCGCCTTCGTTTATGTCGTCAAGGCGCAGTTTGCCAACGAGGCCGAACGGCTGGCACGGCAAGAAGCCCTGGCGGCCAACCCGCCTTCGCCCGGCAGCATCCTCGTCTGCGACGAAAGCGAAAGCTGGAGCGTGCTGACCCCGCACCTGGAGGCGCACGAATCAGCAGAAGATGGGCTGGCGCTGAAGCGCATGATTGCCGTTGGTGCAGGGCTGCCTTTGCATTTTTTGGCCGAGCCAGAAAGCAGCACGCGCACAACCGCAGAGGCCGCCGGCGGGCCGACCTATCGCCGGTTTGCCATGCGTCAACGCGCCTTTCTTGGCCTGCTAGAAGCCCTGGCACGCGCCGCGTTGCAGCGCGCTGCCGCCATCCATCCGCTTGGCAGCCCCGACCCCGCTGCCGAAGTACATGCCCGCGGTGCCGACCTTTCGACGCACGACAACCTGGCCCTGGCCCAGGCCGCGGCTGCCATCAGCACCGCCCTGCTTCCGCTCCAACAGCAAGGCCTGCTGGACAAAGACGAGCTGCTGCGCCTGCTCTACCGCTTCACCGGCGAAACACCGCCAGGCAATACCCAAGAAGCCGACCTGTAAAAACCTGCTGCAGAAAGGAGGAAAACGATGCAATCTCTTTGTATTCTGAGCGCACAAGCCAACCTGGTCTTGCACGGGCTGGGCGCGCCGGCAGCCCTGCGCAGCTGCACACGCACGCCCAACACAACCGTCAGCGCCGAAGGCTGGGTTGACGAAGAATATCGCCTGGTGCTGGAGGGCAGCCCCAACGAATTGGATCAACTGCTGCTGATGCTGGAAGACCGTTTGGGGCGCGCGGCCGCCGGGGAAGCAAGTCAACTGCAACTCGTGCCGCACCATGGCAGCCGCCCGTGGGCTTCGCCCCTGCTGGGCGGCCAAATCCGCTTTGTGGATGATGGCAGCAGCAGCCGCGGGCGCGGCTCGCAGGTCTTGCAGCTGATTCTCCGCCGCGCCGATTACTGGCAGGCCGAGCAACACGAAGCCCCCCTGAGCAACGCCTATGGCAGCGGCATCTTGGGCGGCCTGACGCTCGACAATCACAGCGACGGCAACGGACACAGCGCCTATGTCACCATCGAGCAGGGCGCGTTGGTCGGAGACCTGCCCGCACCGACCCGGCTGGAGCTCTACAACGATCGTACGCTCGCCCCGCTCCGTCAGGCCTGGCTGGGCTGCTATCAAGATTGCCGCCAAACCCCGCCCGATATCACCCTGCAAGCCGAGGGCGGGGCGCCCTTGCCGGGCGTCTCGTCCAGCGTCATCAGCGCTGCAAGCTGCTCGAATGGCTTCTTCCGCCGCCTGACCTGGACGAACAGCGGCGAGCAGGCTTTGCTGAGTTGGGCACTCCCCCCCGGGCTCTTGCAAGCGCTCAACAGCCGCGCCTTGCTGCCATTGCTGCGCCTGGCCACCCCCTGCCCCAACAACGACCTGTGGGTCAGCTGGCGCGTGCTGTGCGGCGAACAAGTGTTGATGCGCAGTGAATTGGGCCTGTTGCAAATCAACAGTAGCTTGCAACCCTTGCCGGGGCTGCGCCTGCCCCCGATTGAGCTGCCCGGCGAAAACGCCCCGGCTGGGCTGACCTTGCAGCTGATGGTGGCGCGCCTCTCGGGCGGGGCGCGTCAGCTTGACCTCGATTTTGTTGCCCTGCTGCCGCTGAATGGCTGGCGTAGCCTGCGCCCCTTGGGGGACGGGGATGGTTTGCCGCCGGGCGCCATCTGGATTGACGACGCCAATCTGAATGTGCAATGGAGCTATGCCCCGGCGCTGGGCGAGCTGATCACGCACAGCGTCCTCGGTCAGCCGATCCTCGTCTGGCCCGGACATGCACAACGCATTTACCTGCTGCACGGCGGCGCGCAGATGGATATTGGCCATCAAACCCGCCTGCGCTTGTTCTATTACCCGCGCCGCCGCGCCCTGTGAGGCTACCAATGACCCTGCCAACCCTGCTCAATACCTTGCGCATCCTTCTGGGCGACCCACACGGGCTGCGTTTTGGCGATGAATTGCTGGCAGATGCCGCCCGTTTGGCACTGGGCGAGCTCTCAAACTGCTATGGCAACCCGCTGACGCTGACCGGTTTGGATGGGGCAACGCAAACAACGCTGGATATGCTCGATGAACAGACGCTGATCTGCGGGGCAGCCGCGCACGCCCTGCGGGCACAGGCAGCAAGCCGCGCCGACCTGAGCGTGCTAAATCAGGCCAACCCGCAGGCATTGCTTGCCAGTGCCGATCACTATCAGCAAGTGTTTCAGCGCGGCCTGGCCGCCGCGGCACGGCGCAAGCGCGCCAGCGCCGGCTACGCTGTTTGGACGATTGACGTGCAAGAAGACGAAGAATAAGGAGGTGCAATGAAAGCTTTGCAACAAGTCCATGCCGGGCAGTCGGTTGTGCGTCTCAACCTGCACGGCACAAGCGCTCTTCCGCCAACAGAGCATGCCAACCTGCGCATTTTGGCCATCACCGCCGGGGTCGGCAACGGCTGGCATTTTTCGGCAGCAAGCCTGCGCAACAGCCTGCCGCACTGGGAGGGGGTGCACACCTTTGTGGACCATGCCCCGCCTGGCACACCGCGCAGCCTGCGCGACCTGGCCGGGGTCTGTGATGCCCCGCAATGGGACGAGGAGCATCAAGGCATTGTGCTGACGCTACGCCCCTTTGGGCCATGCGCCGCCCTGCTACAAACCCTGGCCGAAGACTGGCTCAACAGCCCATTGCCGCGCCCGCGCATCGGCTTTTCGGCAGATCTATCTTTTCGGGCGCAGCGCGCCGACAAGGAGGTGCTAGAAATCATCAAGGTACATTCGCTCGACCTGGTCTTCGACCCGGCCCGGGGCGGTCGTCTCATCCAACAAGAGTCATTCTCAACCCACACGGAGGAACCCGCAATGGAAGAAACCCTTTCACAATTGGAGGAAGCCAATGAACCTGTTTCCCAACCTGCCTTGCAAACGCTGTATGATTGGCTATTGGAAGCGCGTTTGCAAACGGCCCATTTGCCAGCCCCAGCTGCCGCACAATTGCGCCAACAGTTCGCTGGACGCAGCTTCACGCCGCAAGAAGTGGATCAGGCGATACAGCAAATGCAGGCCCTGAGCGCCGCCCTACAAGGCCCCGTCCGCGAGGTCAGCGGTCGGCCAGCCGCACAACGCCCGGATGGTGAGCTGAGCGGCATGATCACCGGCGAGGAACGCCTGCAAGCCGCAGTGGATGACCTGTTGGGGGCGCCGCGCGACCCGGCCTTGCGCGCTGCGCAGGTCGAGCGCCTGAGCGGTCTGCGCGAGCTTTACACCTTGCTCACCGGCGACGTGGAATTGCGCGGTCAGCCACAGCCCGAACGCACCCGCCTGGCAACAACCGCCACCCTGCCCGGGCTGGTCAAAAACGCCATGAACAAGATGATCGTGCAAACCTGGGAAGAGCTGGGCCGCGCCGGTTATCAGTGGTGGCGTCCACTGGTCACGGTGGAGCATTTTGACAGCCTGAACGACATCTCCGGCGTGCTGGTGGGCGAGATTCAGGCCCTGCCGGCTGTGGCCGAGGGCAACGACTACCCGGAGCTGAGCCTGAACGACTCGACCGAGGTCGGCACCTGGGTCAAATATGGCGGGTATCTGCCCCTCACCCTGGAACTGATTGACCGCGACGACATCTTCCGCCTGCGTCAATACCCGCGCAAACTGGCCAACGCGGCTGTGCGCAACCTCTCCGGGCTGATTGCCGGGGTGTTCAGTGCCAACGGCGGCATTGGCCCAACCCTGGCCGATGGCGGGGCGCTGTTCAACAGCACCCCGGTGACAACCCCGGGCGGACATGCCAACCTGCGCAACGCGGCCCTCTCCGCAGCAGAGTGGGAGGCAGCAAGTCAGGCCGTATACAATCAACCCATCCTCAGTGAGGGCGGGCTTGGCCCACGCCTGGCGCTGGACCCGAAATATCTGCTCGTGCCGCGCGAACTGCGCCTGACCGCCATGCGCATCCTCTACCCGGCCTTCGAGCGCGAGGCCAATTTCTTCTCCGAGAACATGCAGCGCGGCGAATTTGGCGATGTGATCACCGTGCCCGAATGGACGAATGCAACGCAATGGGCAGCTGCCTGCGATCCGCGCCTGGCCCCGGCCATTGTGGTGGGCGAGCGCTTTGGCCTCTTGCCAGAAATCTTCATCGCCGGGGACGAGAACAGCCCGGCCCTGTTTGCCGCCGACGAGGTGCGCCTCAAGGTACGCCATTTCCTGTCGGTGTTTGTGGCCGATTACCGCCCGTTGCACAAATCCAACCCCACCTAAGCAGCAGAAAGGACCCCCCAATGGCCTACCTTTCCAATGGCACTTTGCGTCAGACGGTTGCCCTGAGCACATTGCGCAGCAACTCCAGCAGCTGGCAAATCAATGTCGGCAATCACAGCTGGACGCTGGACAAAACCCCCAATACCGAAACCAGCGTTTTGCTAACAACGCTTGACCTGCCGCGTTCCTCACGGACAGCGGAAGGCACACGCCTGCTCAAGGTTGAACTGTGCTATCAAATCAGCGCCGCCGCTGCCAACACCTTCACCCCGACGCTCTACCGGCAGGCTTTGGCGCAGCACGGCGGCAGCCTGACCGTGCCGCAACCCATCCCCTTCAGCTATGATGGCGCACACGACACAAACGCCAAACGCATCAGCACCGGCCTGCACCGCATGCAATTGTTCAGCAGCGAGGCAAAATTCAACCCAACCGATGAAGTCTACTTTCTGGAGCTGAGCATACAGACCAATTCCAGCTGCGTTGTGCAGATTCTGGCGCTGCAACTGCATTATGCCCTGCGCCTTTAACTTCACTTTCAAGGAGCAAGAAAATGGATAAACTGAAACGTCTGCTTGCCTCACGGAAGTTTTGGGCGGCGTTGATTGGCCTGGCACTGATGTTGATCAAAGCCTACCGTCCCGACTTCCCCATCAGCGAAGAACCGCTGACCGGCATCGTTGCCCTGTTGGCCGCCTACATCCTCGGCACAGCGCTCGAAGATAGCGTCAGCGCGCAGCACTAACCTCGCGGGGGCATGGTGCAGGCAACAGCCCATGCCCCCTGACGGCCCACCTCACGACTGACAAGGAGAAAGGCCATGTACATCGAATTGAGCAACACCCCCATGCCCTGGAACGTGCAAGCACTGGATTGGGACGCATATGGCGGGCCGCGTCAGGCCGTGCTGCACGGCGCCCCCAACCCAAACTGGCAATCTCTGCCGGAGCTGTTGGGGCAGGCTTTGTACATCTATGCAGCGCAGGGCCGACCGGCGTGGTGGGGCTATGTCAATCAGGTGCAGGTAAACCTGGGCCGGGTGCGGTTGCGCTGGCAACTGAGCGAAATGGCCAACCGCACGGCGCGGCTGCTGCCGGTGCAAAGCGCCGCGCCCTTTGCCAACAACTGGCAGCACACGCCCTGGCAGGATGAACCGCTCAGTCAGGGGCGCTTTGGGGTGCGCGAACGCCTGCTGCCGCCGGATTCTGGCACACCGCCGACCTGGCCGCAGGTGCAATTTGCGACAAGCAATGCCACACCCGGGCTGCGCCTGATTGGCCGCGGCTGGGTCGAAACACTTGCCTGGCGCACCTGCGACCCGCTGGAACTGCGCAGCGAATTCATCCAACCCGGCGGGGAACTGCAAACCTTGCAAAGCAACCTAGCACAGGCCTTCATTGCTCAAAGCAGCGCAACGGTCACAGCTGTGTGGCTGCGCGCAGCCGCACATGCCGCAACCAGGCCGCTGTTGTGGGCCCTGTGCGCCGATGACGGCGCCGGCAGCCCCGGCGCTCCCCTGGCACAGGGCAGCCTGGCCGCGGATGGCATCAGCAGCATGGCCTGGCGACGGATGGAACTTTCTGAGCCGCTGCCGCTGGAGATCGGTCAGCCATTGTGGTTGCTGTTGGGCGGCGGCCCGCAATGGAGCATGGAGCTGAACGAAGCCGCGCTGACGACAACCGGCCCTTTGCTGCAACAATTACCGGATGGCACCTGGGCGGCGCGCCTGCCGGTTGCGCAACTGCTCTTCTCCCTCGAAACCGCCTGGAACGCGGCGCGCCTGTTGGAACAAATTGGCAACCTGGGGGGACAATTTCTTTCTGGCTGGCAGGCCGAAACCAACCCCACCCTGCGCTTCACGCCCCCAACACATTTCTTCACCTGCGGCGAGGCGTTGCAACAGTTGTGCGCTCTGGCCAATGCTCAGGCACTGATCACCCCCGAACGGGTCTTGCGCCTGCTGCCGCGCCCGGCTGGCGAAGAGCGCCTGTTGGGCGAAGACGGGCTGGTGCGCACACAAACCGGACGCTTGTTGGGGCTCGATGAAAGCCTGGCCGGCCATCCCTTGCGCCTGTGGCAAAGTCATGGGCCGCAAACCAATTGCCCCGCCGCCCGTTGGCAAGCGGGCGACCTGACGGCAAAGCCAATTTTCACAAAACTGTAATGGTAAAGGACGCCGTTTTTTGCTACAATGGGTAGCAGCTTCTGGTGTTCCACCCCA
>JAIWNK010000112.1 GCA_020216845.1 Anaerolinea sp.
GGTCTTGCAACAAGGGGGTGATAAACCACAACGGCACAAATAGCGGCAGCGAGAACATCCCCGCCACCTGCTGCGCCTCGCGCGTTTCCGTCACGGTTGCGCCGACCATCGCCATCAGCGCCGCAATCATCACAAACGCCGGCAAAAAGGTCAACAACGTCAACCAGAAATAGGCCGGGCTCAGATTCAAATTCTGCCCCCATGGCAAAAAGCGCACCACCACCAGCAACCCCAAGCCTGCCATGCCCAACCACACCCCCAACTGCGTCAGGCCCACGCTCAGGTTACCGAGCGTCTTACCGGCCATCAGTTGCTCCGGCGAGAGCGAAGTCACCAAAATCTCCATGGTGCGGTTTTCTTTTTCTTCCACCACTGCCTGCATCAAATAACCACCACTGGTATTGACCACCGTCAACAGCAAAATAGCCGCAACAATTGGCAGGGCCATTCCAAGCACATTGCGTTCATCTGCACGCCGATCGTCTTCGGTCGCGCGAATTTCCAATTGCGGGCCGGCTACCAACCGGTTGGCAATTTGCTCATCTTCATCCAACAGCAAATTTTGACGCACCAGCTGCCGCACTTCGTCCGCCGGATCATCCATCATGCTCGCATCCATCGCCACCACCCGCACCCGGCGCGTTTCAGCATAATCAGCGGCAATGACTGCGTAAGCCTGAATCTGTTTGGCATCCAGCGCGGCGCGCGCGGCTGCCTCATCCGGATAGGCCCTGAGGGTCTTCAAAGACTCCGGCGGCACCACCCGAATGATCCCGGCCTCGTCCACATACCCCACCGGTCGAGTATCTACCGTTACCAACACCGACAAAAAGCCCACCCCAATCGAAAAAGCAATAATCAGCGGCACACTCAACAGGCCAAGCAAAAAGCGCTTGCGCAACACATGGCGCAAGTATTCATACTTGAACACCAGCCAAATCTTGTTCATGCGGTCGTCTCTTTACCGGTCACCACTTCAATGAAGATCTCATCCAGCGTAGGCAGGGCTACCTCAAATTGTTCCAGCTGCACGGAACGCTGCACCAATTCTTGCAACACCGCCTGCGGCGAGGCATCGGGGCGCAAATGCAGCGCAACGCTGCCATTGATCGGCTCCACGCGCTCCACGCCCACAAGACCATCCGGCAGCCCATTGAGCGAACGCACCAACACCGTATGGCTGCGATACTGACGGCGGATTTCATCCAACGCACCGTAAAGCATCACCCGTCCGCGGTTAATCAGCACCAACCGGTCGCACAGCTCTTCTACCTGATTCATCTGATGCGTGCACATCACAATCGTCGTGCCCTTGCGGCGCTGTTCGCGTAGCACATCTTTGATCATCTGTGTATTAACCGGGTCCAACGCGCTGAATGGTTCATCCACAATCAACAGCTCCGGTTCGTGAATCAAAGTCACAATCAGCTGTGCCTTCTGCTGCATCCCTTTGCTCAATTCCTTCAGCTTCTTGCGACGATGCGCCACCAAATCAAACTGTTCCAGGTAGGCCTCCATGCGGGTTTGTGCCGTATGCCGATCCAACCCCTTCAAGGTCGCCAGGTAAAGGATGCACTGCTCCAGGCGAATATCCTGATACAAACCGCGTTCTTCTGGCAGATAGCCGATGCGGTTCTTCTTGTCTTCGCTCATTGGCCCGCCCAAAACTGCCACGCGGCCCGAATCGGGTTTAAAAATATCCAACGCGATGCGGATCGTCGTCGTCTTGCCGGCACCATTAGGGCCCAACAGCCCAAAAATTTCACCCGGCTCAACCGCAAACGTCACATCATCAACAGCACGCTGCGAGCCAAATGTCTTGACAATATGCTCAACTTCAAAAGACGCCATTTGTTTTACTCTTTCTCATACGGAACGCCATCAGCCGCCGGGGCTTGCCCACGACCGACAACGCCTGCTAGAACGATCATCGTCGTAATATAGGGTAACATACTCATAAACTGCGGCGGAATGGTGCTGCCCAGAATGGACAGCTTGGAGCCCAACGTATCCGCAAAGCCAAACATCATCCCTGCCCCCAACGCACCCAGCGGCGTCCAATTGCCAAAGATCATTGCTGCCAGGCCAATGAAGCCTTTGCCAGCTGTCATCATCTCATCGAAGCGCCCAACCGAGCCCAGCGTAAAATAGGCCCCACCCAAACCAGCCACCACACCGCCCAACAGCACCGCCATGTAGCGCGTGCGCACCACGTTAATGCCCAGTGTATCCGCCGCCTTGGGATGTTCGCCCACCGAACGCAGCCGCAGGCCCCAGCGCGTGGAAAAGAGCGCCACCTGCAGCACAATCAGAATGATGAACATCAGATACACAAACAACGTCGTGTTGAAGAACAACGGCCCAATCAGCGGAATATCCGCCAGACCGGGGATGGCCCAGCGCGGGAAGATGGCCGTCTTGTTCAAATGCTCATAAACCTGCAAAAACTTGGCCGAGATGTAGGAGGTGAAGCCGGTTGCGAAGATGTTAATCACCGTCCCCGAAATGATTTGGTTGATTTTGTACTTAATCGAAAGCACCGCGTGCACCCAGGCCAGCAACACACTCGAGGCCACCGCAGCCAGCAACCCAACCCACATTGAACCAGAAACCGCCCCAACCAAAGCGCCCACCATCGCCGCCATGAGCATCATGCCCTCGATGGCAATGTTGACCACGCCCGCCCGTTCGCACAGCACGCCCGAAAAAGCGCCCAACACAATCGGCACGGAGAGCTGAATGGCATTGCCCAACATCCCCGCCAGGTTCAGCGACTTGCCCGCCGCCGCCCAGACCAAAAAGCCAAAGACGAACAGCAGCATCACAATCGCCAAAACAGTGTTGGTGAGTTTGGCAAAGCCGCGCCCCAACTGATACCCACCGGCCACAGCAATCAGCCCGGCCAGAATCAACAGGGTTGTGCGCGCATCCAACACCCAATCCGGCAAGGTCCCTTGTGTAATCCCACCGGGGGTCATCACAAAGCGCGTTTGCACACCGACAGCCACCGAGCGCAAAAACACGAACGAAATCAAAGCCGCCAGCAGCAGGAAGAAAACGCCCATGCCATAGCGCCACAGCGGCGAAACAGTTTCCAGCTTGCGATGATGAACCACAGTCGTCATAGCTATTTACCTCCCCAGCTGCGCACAAACACGCCACCTTCTTGCGCCTGCACACTGCGCAAGCGATATATCGAGCGGATGATGGCCGGTGCCGCAATGAACACCAGGATGAGCGCCTGCAAAATTGAAATGATGTCAATTGGAATGCGTGAGACAACCATCATATTCGTCGCCCCGTTGCGCAAAAAGCCAAACAACAGCGCCGCCAACACCACCCCAAGCGGTGTGCTGTTGCCCAACAGCGCCAGGGCAATGCTATCAAAGCCATAGCCGGATGAAAGCCCCATTGCCATCGCCCGGGTAATTGCCAACACCTGATTTGCCCCCGCCAAACCAGCCAGCGCACCCGAAAGCGTCATGCCCAGCACGGTCGTGCGGACAATGTTCATCCCTGCATAGCGCGCCCCATTCGGATTTGCCCCGACCGTGCGCAAGTTGAAGCCCCAGGTCGTCTTGAACAGCAGCCAATAAATAAAATAGGCCACTGCCAGAGCAATGAAGAAGCCCAGGTGAAAACGTATCGGCGCAGGGAAAAACTGCGGAATGCGGGCTGTTGGCTCAATCATGGGGCTAATTGGCATTCCGCCCGAATTGGGGCGCTGCATTGGCCCAGCCAACAACCAATCCGTCAAACGAAAAGCAATCCAGTTGAGCATGATGGTATTGATCACCTCATGCCCACCCGTTTTGGCCTTCAACCAACCGGGGATGAAGCCCCAAAAGCCACCGGCCACTGCCCCGGCCAACATAGCCAGCGGCATATGGATGTAAGCAGGCAGACCTTTGACGGCGTAGCCCACAAAGGTTGCCGCCGCCGCACCGATGAACAGCTGCCCCTCAACGCCAATATTGAACAAGCCAGCGCGAAAGCCCACTGCCACGGCCAGCCCGGCAAAGATATAAGGCGTTGCCGCCACCAGGCTCTCCAAAAAGGGATTGATGGCACGGCGAATTTCCAGTGCATCACCGCTGCCCAAAGCGTTCACAATCCGCACCGGGTCGCCAAATGAGCCCTGCAACAAGGCCCCATAGGCCTTGCCAACCGCCTGCAACGCAGCCAACAGGCCCGCCCCAAACGATTGGCGAAAAGCAGCATAGACCTGCTCACTGGTTAAGATGATCAAAACAGCCCCAATGAGCAGCCCGGTAAAAATTGCCAGTGCCGGCAATACCAATGGCTGCCAAAAACGGCGGCGCGGCGATTTTGCCTGCGCTTCACCACCGGTCAACTCTTGTAACACTACCTTACCAACGTCATTCTTGGGTTTCTGCGTCTTCTCGTCCACGTTTGCCTCGCTTCACAACGTCGCTTCAACGGCTTGCGGGGTTGTTGGCTTTTCCAACCCCTCCGGGCTGACACCCGCCATCAGCAAACCGACCATTTCTTTGGTCGCCTCGCCCGCATTCAGAACAGCAACAATCTTGCCCTGATACATCACTGCAATCCGATCCGAAAGCTCCATCACCTCATCCAACTCTGGCGAAACGAGCAAGACCGCGCACCCCTCATCGCGCTTCTGCACAATTCGTTTGTGAATGTACTCGATTGAGCCGACATCCAACCCACGCGTTGGCTGCGAAGCGACCAGGAAACGAATCGGGCGGCTGAACTCACGCGCGATGATGACTTTCTGTTGATTTCCGCCGGAAAGCGAGCCAACGCTCGTCATTGGCCCGGGCGTGCGAATATCATATTCCTCAATCCGCTCAAGCGCATTCTTGAGGATGACCGGTTCTTGCAACACCACCCCCTTTGAGAACGGCGGCAGATAATAGGTGCAAAGCATCAAATTATCCGCCACCGGGAAGGACAACACCAGGCCATCTTTTTGGCGGTCTTCTGGCACATGCGCCACACCCAACTCGGTCACACGGCGCGGCTGTGCATGGGTAATATCTTGCCCCAACAAGCGAATGCTGCCCGCCGTTGGACTGCGCAACCCGGTAAGCGCCTGCACCAATTCGGTTTGGCCATTGCCCTGCACGCCAGCAACGCCCACAATTTCGCCGGCGCGCACCTGCAGCGAAACCCCTTCCACCATCACCTGCTGCTGATCATCGGCAACGGTCAAATCGCGCACATCCAACACCACCTCGCCAGGTTGTGCCGGGGTTTTCTCCACTTCCAGGGTCACCTGACGCCCAACCATCATCGCCGCCAACAAATTCTTATCCGCCTGCCCGGGCAAAGCCTGACCCACAACCGCCCCACGCCGGATAACGGTAATGCGATCGGAAAACTCCAACACCTCGCGCAACTTGTGCGTAATGAAGATGATGGACTTGCCCTGCCGCACCAGTTCGCGCATAATCGCAAACAGAGAATCCGCTTCCTGCGGAGTCAACACCGCCGTCGGCTCATCGAAAATCAAAATGTCCGCCTCGCGGTACAACAGCTTGATGATTTCAACCCGCTGCTGCACCCCCACCGACAAGTCGCGCACATAGGCATCCGGATCCACATCCAGGCCATACTGCTTAGAGATTTGCAAAATGCGCTCCGCGGCGCGTTTGCGGTCCAGAAAGCCGCCAGAGCGCACCGTCTCCGCGCCCAGCATCACATTCTCCGTCACCGTAAAGACCGGGATGAGCATAAAATGCTGATGAACCATGCCAATGCCAGCTCGGATCGCGTCCGTCGGCGAATGGATGGAGACCTTCTGACCACGCACGCGAATCTCGCCCTCATCCGGCTGATATAAGCCATAGAGGATGTTCATCAACGTCGTCTTGCCGGCGCCATTTTCGCCCAACAGCGCCAGAATCTCGCCCTCGTTGAGGGTCAAATCAATATGATCATTGGCCAAGACGCCAGGAAACCGTTTGGTGATTTGAGAGAGTTCAAGTACAGGGGGCATCGTTGCTCCTGAAAAAAAGGCAGGATATGTAATTTTACCATATTTGCGAATTTGTTTTCTGCTATAATCATTTCATTGCATCCGACGTGATTTAACTGGAGGTTGCTCATGCAAATCATCAATCACCGTCTATGCCATGATGATGGCACACCCTATCCATTCGAACAATTACCCAATAGCAATTATGGCTATGACTTCACTGGCCGGCGCATCGAAGCACACGAATTCATCTTGCTCCATTACACCAACACCAAAACCGGACGCGAAGCAATTGACTACGTCTTCAAGAACAAAAACACGCGCCTGTCGTGTCATCTTGTCATCGAACCCAACGGCGACATCACCCAACTTGTGCCGTTCGACATCGTCTCACATCACGCCGGGCCCAGTCAATGGGGCGGGCGAACAGGCATCAACTTCTACTCCATCGGCATCGAAATGGTCAACCTGGGCGATTTTGCCCCCCGCACGGCCCGGCACGCCAATGGCATCTGGTACGTGCGCCGCACCCAAATCCCCGATTCACAAGTCTTGCTGGAACGACATCGCCTGGAATATGATGTGCGCGGCTGGCAAACCTACCCCGATGAACAGGTAGCCGCCGTCATCGAAGTCTGCAAGCTGCTCTACAACCACTACAACATGTTGGATGTCCTCGGCCACGAAGATGTTTCCATGGTCGGCAAAATAGACCCTGGCCCAGCCTTCCCCATGCAGCAAGTGCGCTGCGCTGTGCTCGGCATCACCCCCGACACGCCATTAGAATATCAACTGATGCGCGATAGCGACCTGCGCTCACTGCCCACCGATGACTCACCCGCCTTTGCGGTTGGCCGTCTGCAAAGCGGCACCATTTTGCGCATTGACGAACGCAAAGGCGCCTGGGTGCGCGTTTCTCGCCGCGAAAACGATGGCGTAACCTGGACCCCACAAAAAGGCTGGATTCGCGAACGTTACCTGCGCCTGCAAAAGCCTTTCCCCGTGCCACAACCCGAGCCGCAACCAGAACCAGAGCCAGAGCCGCAGCCAGAACCACAACCAGAACCACAACCAGAGCCACAACCAGAGCCGCAACCGCAAGAGCCACAGCCACAAGAGCCCAAACCACAAAATCAGCCCCGACCACGTCGACCAGGCGGGCCCACGCCAATTGATCGCTGAAAGCCAAACGCTTGACGAAAAACAACGCTCGCGATACGATACGGATATGACTCCCTTCGATGAAGCCGCCCTGGTACAAGCCGCCCGCAAGGGCAGCCTGGATGCTTTTAACGATCTTGTGCTGGCGCACCAGGAAATGGCTTTCAACGTTGCTTACCGCATCCTCAACGACGATGCCGCCGCAGAAGATGCCACCCAAACCGCGTTTCTGTCTGCCTATCGCAACCTGGATAGCTACCGCGGCGGCTCTTTTCGCGCCTGGGTCTTGCGCATGGTCACCAACGCCTGTTATGACGAACTGCGGCGTCACAAACGTCGTCCCACCACACCCTTAGAACCGATCAACGAGACCGAAGACGAAGAAATTGAATCGCCCGCCTGGTTGGCCGATACAGCCCCCTCCCCCGAAGCAGCTGCCGAACAGCGCGAGCTGGCACAGGCCGTGCAAGACTGCCTCAACCGCCTGCCGGATGAATTCCGCGTCGTGATTGTGTTGGTTGATGTCCAGGGGCTCGACTACAACGAAGTTGCACAGGTCAGCAAGCACCCACTCGGCACGGTCAAAAGTCGCCTGGCGCGCGCCCGCTTGCGCCTGCGCGACTGTTTGCAACGGTTTGTGGAACTTTTACCTGCTCAGTTTCGTCTCAAAGACGAGGAACGCGCATGAACCCCCGGCCACTCTCCCCCTATCAGCAACAATTGTTATCCGAATACCTGGATGACAGGCTGTCGGCGCGGCAAAAAGCCGAAGTTGAAGCGCTCTTGAGAGACAACCCAGAGGCGGCCACCACATTGGAAAATCTGCGTCAGCTGCGCCTGCTGCTGCGCAACTTGCCCGCCCGCCGTCTGCCGCACAACTTCACCCTCACCCGTCAAATGGCACAGCAACAAAAACGCCCGCCGGTTTTATCCTGGCTGCGCCTATCTTCCATCCTGGCCATGCTCCTGACCGTTTTTCTCGTCACGCTCGACCTGCTGCCGCGCGGTGCAACCGCGCCACAAACGATTGCAACGGCAGATATGTACACCTATGCTGCAGCTGCCCCAACCCCGCCGATCATCTACTGGAACGGCAACCCCGGCAACCCTGCTGCAAATGCAGGGGCCATGGGCATGGGCGGCGGCGCAGAAGCCGGGCCATTGAGCAAATCTGATAGCGCCCCTCGGCCCATTGACCCCCAACAGCCCGTCGTCACACAACCCGTCATCGTCGAACAACCCGTGTCACCCCCCGACACCGCCACAGCAGAAAACAATTCCGCTGCGCGGTCAGCAGATACACAACCCATCTTGGGCCCGCGGCCCGAAGAGGCCGGGCAAGTTCTGGACACACAGCCCAACTCAACACAACTGACAGGAAATGAATCTACCCCGCCGGCCACCACACCCTTGCGTTGGGCCCAAATTGGCCTGGCTGCCCTGACGGTGCTGCTCGGCCTGCTAACGCTCTGGGGATACAAACGCTGGCAACGCGGCAAGTAACATGTACGACGATCGTCCGATTCGCTTTTGCCCCCTATGCGGAACAGCGGTTGATCGTATTGAGCGCTTTGGCCACCCTCGCCCCGTCTGCCCCGCTTGCGGTTGGGTCTATTTCGAAGACCCCAAAGTAGCCGTTGCCGTGTTGGTGCGTGAAGGCGAAAAAGTCTTACTTGTACAACGCAGCCACCCACCACAGCAAGGGCTTTGGGCCCTGCCGGCTGGCTTTTTGGATGCGCGTGAAAACCCTTTGCGCGCAGCCGAACGCGAATGCGCTGAAGAGACAGGGCTAACGGTGCGCGTCACCGGCCTCTCATTGGTTTTGACCGGACGAGAAACAGATCACAGCGCCGATATTGTCTTGATCTACGCTGCCGAAGTTCTGGGCGGTTGCCTGCAAGCCGGCGATGACGCACAACAGGCAGCGTTCTTCCCCCTCAACGCCCTGCCACCACTTGCCTTCCGCAGCACCCGTCAGGCACTAGGGCTAGAAGAATCGTCCCGCTCGCCAAACGGATCGTAACCCGGGTTGGTGCCAGCCCAGGCACAGGTTGGCCGCTTGAACAAAGCACAATCCACGGCTCGCGAACAACGGTGCGCCCGAATCTGCGGCGGCATATCCGGCAAATATTCCGCCGGATAGATTACTTCTGCCTCTAAAGATACTTCCTGCCCTGCATTCTTGCAATAGCGAATCTTGACCACTTGCCAGGTTTTAAAAGCCATGATTCTACCTCCGACTCCTGTTATTATAACCCGTTTTTAGCGCCGCTCCAGGCGAAAAATTTGCCCGCTTTGGTGCCCCAAAGCATAAAGCTCGCCGGCTGCATCTTGTCCAAACGCACTGATGTTCTCGTTCAGGTCAAACAGCGCCGCTGCCTGCCAGCCATCTGCTCCGGGCAACAACCCCCACACCGTCCCTCGACAATAATCTGCCGCCAGGTACACCCCCCGCCATTCCGGCAAGGCCACCCCTCGATACACGAACCCGCCCGTCACCGAACAGCCCTGATCATGGCCATATTCCCAAATCGGATCGGTCAGCTGCAGCCCTTCGGGCGCTTTTCCTTCATAGGGATGCTGCCCCTCGCGAAAATCCCAGCCAAAATTGACCCCGCCCGGTGCATTGGCAGGCAGAAAGTTGACCTCTTCCCACTGATTCTGCCCAACATCCGCAATATACAAATCACCCGTCCAGCGGTCAAAGCTAAAACGCCACGGGTTGCGCAACCCCAGCGCCCAAATTTCAGGCTGACCACCCCCACCCGCAAACGGATTATCAGCGGGGATGGCATAGCCGCCCTGACCATCTACGGCCAGGCGCAACAGCTTGCCCAACAAACTGCGCGGATTTTGGGCATTGCCCTGCGGGTCGCC
>JAIWNK010000113.1 GCA_020216845.1 Anaerolinea sp.
CCCTGCGCCCCCATCGCCCAACCCAAGATACAAAAAGCCATCCGGGCCAAATGCCAACCCACCACCGTTATGATTGGCATACGGCTGATCCACGCGCAGCAACACCTGTTCGCTCTGAGCATCGGCCGTGCGCCCATCCGCAGCAGCCCGAAACTGCGCAATCACCGTGTTGCCTCTGCGGTCAGTATAGTTAACATAAAACAAGCGGTTGTTGGCATAATCGGGGTGTAGAGCAATCCCCAACAAGCCCTGCTCTGACCCGCCCGTAGAAACTTTGCGGCTCAGATCCAAAAAAGGTGTTGGCCCGGGCTGCCCATCCACCAGCCAACGAATCCGCCCGCCTTGCTCCACCACCAACAACGCGCTGCCGTCGCCGAACGGATCCACCAAATCCAGCGGACGTTCAAAGCCCTGCCCGACCACTCGCCAAAGGTAAGCCTGCGCATCCGGCAGACGGGTAACCGAAGCAGCTGTAGGGGTTGCCGCGGGGAAAGTTGGGGAGGGCAACACTGTCACCGCCTGCGAAGGCGCACCCGCAAGAGCGGTTGGCGAACTTGTCGCCGAGGGCAAAACCGGCGCCGAAGTCGTCGTTGGCGCCAGCGTTGCCGGCGCAGCACAGCCCACCAACAGCAAAACAAAAATTAGCACCATCCGTTGCAAGGTCAATTTCAGCTCCTTCAAACCATGCAGCGGATGATCCGCTGCTCAGGATTTTGGCGGCTGATTCACGTCGTAAAATTCACCTTCCAACACTTCTCCCGTTGAGGGCGGCTGCTGTGACATTGCCTCCGGTGGCTTAACCGGCGGATTTTGGGGCTGCAACTGTGCCATGTGTTCCTGCACCACCTCGGGTGGGCAAAGCTCAACGAAAAAAGTAGTCGCCAGCCAAATAATCAAGGCATCATCAACCGGCCCCGGCAACAAATCGGGGAAGAAAAGATACACCACACTACCGATCGGCAAAAGTTTTACAAACGGATTGACGCGCGAATCAGCCAGCAGACGCAGCACCAGGCGGATGCGTAGGCCCAAGCCTTCCAGCAAACCGGCCTGTGGGAATTTGATTGGCGAACGAGATGACATGAAAGCCTCCAATCACAAACATTATAGTCATCTCTTAATACGTAAATCAAGCCCCAAACGTTGCAAGATGATACAAATTGATAGTGGAGAAAAGAGCCTCTACAAAACCTGCGGGGTATGCGTGGGACCCTCAACAAACAAGCTGCCATCTGCGTCAAAGCCCATGCGATCCATACAAACCTGCCGATCACCACCAGGATTTTGCGGGTCGGTATGAACGTGATAGACAATCAGCAAAGTCTTGCCATCCGGCGCAACCGTCACCGAATGATGCCCAGGGCCAGAAATCTCAGGAAAATCGGAGGCCAGCACAGGGTTACCGGCAGCCTTGCGAAAAGGGCCCATGGGCCTTTCTGAAACTGCATACCCAATCGCATATTCACGACTGGCATAGAAATTGGCAGAATACATCAAATAGTAAAGCCCTTTGTGCTTGAGCACAAACGGCCCCTCATTCCAGCGCCAGGCATCCCCCGACCGAATCTCCCACTCCTGTTCAGGCCGAGCCACCAAAACCGGCTCACTGACAAAGGAAATCAGGTCATCCGCCAAACCCGCCACGTAGAGATGGCTTTCATGTCGTCCATCAACCACATTTTCACTGCAATCGCGCGAGTAGTAGAAATATTTCTTGCCATCTTCATCAAAAAAAACATGCCCATCAATTGCAGCATAGCCAAAATCAAACATCGGACGATTGAAAAGATCCACAAATGGCCCAAGTGGCGAATCCGCCACGGCCACCCCGATCCGCAAACTGCCATTTTTTGCCCAGCGTGCGCTGTAATGCATCCAATACTTGCCTTGATATTCAACCACCTCCGGCGCCCAAAAATCGGCTTGCCCCCAAGAATCGGCCCGGCGTTGGTACACATAACCGACCTCCTGCCAGTCAATCAAATTGGTAGAAGTCCAGGCCAAGAAGCCATCCGGCGCCGAGGTGGCATAACAATAATACCGGTCTTTCACACGTAAGACAAACGGGTCGCCAATGTGCCGAATGGGCAACGGATTTTGATAGCGTAGTGTCATCTTTCCTCCGATTCTTGAATCAAATCCAGCAACTCCTTGAAAATCCATGTGGCCAAGGGATTGGTTTGCAGATGTTGTTGCAAACGGAATGTAGAAATCAACACCTGACCACGGCCCAAGCGCTTTCGGGCGATTGTTGCAGTGGGTTTATGCAACCAACCGACCAACAGGCCAGCATATACCTGTTGGGCAAACTCATATGCCGCAAACCCGCGGATCACATGTTCGGGCGTCAAGCCGGCAAAAGCAAAGTCTACAACGGAGCGGGTGGGAATGTCAGTCAAACGATGCCAGCCCAAGCTGCTGACCCAATCTCCCTGCCAGGGCGAGCCAGCACGAGGCACAATTTGCACTCCAGGCAAAACCGCCTGAAGGGCATCCTCTCGCTCTGCCAGGAAGAGCACCTTTCCGCCCTGCAAGATGAACTCTCGGCAAGCATCATCCAGGGTCGTGACAACAGCCAACCTGGCCTCTGATAGCCGAGCAGTCAGAGGAAGCCCCATGGCTTCAACCACATCCGCCAGGTCAGGGGCATACACAGGCCCTGTCTTGAGCGTTAAGTGAACCCCTGGCACAAACAGCAGTTCCTGCTCCGTGCTAGCAATGGTTTGATTGTCGCGCATCAGCCGAAGGCTCAACTTTGCCCGGGTTGGCTGCGAAACCTCAGGGGCTTTAAAAACGACCTCGCCCAATGCGTTTACCGCATAGCGCACAAGCGACTGCGCTGGAAGCACCTGCCCGTCAACAAGCAATTGCTCACAGCGCAACTGCCATTCCAACACAGCTCCGGTCACTTCACGTTGTGAATAATGCGAAAACAGAACCGGCATTGTGCATGTTTCACCGCAGCCAATTGCCAGGCGCTCCCAAACAGGGATGAGCATGTCATCGGCGTTTACCGCTGCAAATCGCTCAAAGTATATTTTGGGGGCACGTAGCATATCCAGCAAGCCATTACATTCCCAATGTACATCGGTTAACTCGGTGATGACGTAGCCCTGAATGCTATTGTGCCGCCGAATTTGTTCAATCTCATACTTCATGGCGGCAAATTGCAATTCTTGACTGACAGCGGCCAATTCCTGCAAAGAAGCAAAGACGCGATCCAACCCATATTGCCTGAAGCGCGCCTGAACGCCATGCGGATATACGACTCCATCGCCCCAATCCAGGCCAGTCTCAAACCACCAGGGTTCGCCACCATAACCGGCCAACAATGCATCCACATTCGGCAGGCCCCAATTGCCAAACTCTGAAACCAACAAAGGTTCATCGCCGCGTCGGCGCACCTCCGGCGCAGGCAGTCGAGGAGCAGCCAACCAGGGGGCGCGCTGATATTCTCTCCAGGCTGCCGCGTTGTCGTAATCACAGGCATAGCTCCACCAGGGACGCTTGGCAAATTCGGCCACCCAATCACGCCATTGAATGTGATGGTCAGGCATGGCAAAGTACATGTGATACTCATCCAGATCGCTGACGACATTGAAATTGCCCCAACAGGCCGAATTTCCAGATACAAGCCGGGTTGGATCAAGCTCCTTGACGAAATCATACATCTCAGCCATCCAGGCGCGGTGCTCCGGGTTGCTCACATCTACCCCCCAAGCCTCGTTAATAATCGTCCAAATGGCAATCGAAGGATGATTGCCATCGCGTTCCACAATTCCTGCCAGGGTCTGACGCGCCCGTTGGCTGGATCGTTCGCTTAACAAAATATGATTGGGCAATTCCGTCCAAATAAGCAAACCGATTTTATCCGCCGCAGCATAGTAGCGCGGGTCTGCAACCTTGATATGGATGCGCAGGCTGTTCAACCCCAATGCCTTGGCCTGCCGAAATTGCGCCTCAATGTATTCCTGCGAGGGCGGAGTGCAAATCAGCTCAGGATAATAATCCTGGTCAAGGGCGGCGCGCAGATAAAAAGGCTGCCCATTCAACAAAATTTGTCCATTGCGCGCTTCAATATGTCGAAAACCAAAGGTCTCACACAACACATCATCGCCGCAACAAACCTGCAAGGTATACAAATTGGGCATTTCTGGCGACCAGCATTGCGGCGACTCAACCCGCATGGAAAAATGCTCTGTCTGCGTTTGCGTCTGCGCCACACAACGGCCATCCGGCGCAAAAATTTCTGCTTCAAGCACTCCCTGCAAAGCCGAGCTCAAGCGCACATCCACCCTCACCTCTTCGTCAACAGTGCGAATTTTGACATGCTGAATATGCTGAGCCGGGCGGTTTTCAAGCCAAACGGATTGCCAAATGCCAGAAAGCATTCCATACCAGGATTGTTTGCCATGCGGAATTTCGGCAAAAATTTCCGGGGGGTCCTCCACCCGAACGCGGATTGTATTCGTCCCCTCGTGAATGGCCGCGCTGATATCGAATTCAAAGGGCAGGTAGCCACCCTCATGCCGCCCCATCCAAAAGCCATTCACCCACACCTCAGCGAAATAATCCACTGCGCCAAACCCCAAGATCGTCACGCGTCCTGGCATCAGCCAGGAAGCCGGAAGATCAAATTGGCGCTGATACCAGGCCGTGCCAGTGTGTTCACGAAAGCGCGCATCGGCCTGCCAGGGAGAAGGTACAGCAATCAACGATTCTTGAACAAGATCCAATTGAGCGGATGGACAAAATGACCACAAGCCATCCAAAGAAATGCGCCTGCGAGGTAACAAGGGAACCTCCTTGAAAAACGATTCTCGGTCAAACCGCCCCAACTCAGCAATCTTTTGGAGCGTTGTAGCACAATCTCACAAACTGCTGACATTGCAACACCTAAGGCAAGATTGGGATCGGCTGCTCAGCGGTCGTTGGCCCGCGCACCACCGGCTTTCCGTCCACCCAGTCGAGGCGGTCCAGCCACAACAAGCGCCGATCCCCGCGACGACTGCCCGAAACCACCTCCCAGGCATGATAGAAAATCCACGTCTGATCTCCCACTTGCAGCAACGCCTGATGACCAGGCCCAATGACCATAGCTTGCTTATTTTGCAAGTCGCTTGCCAAAATGGGGTTTTCGGCTGCTTTTTGGCAAGGCCCCTTCGGCGAGCTGCAAACCGCATAGCCAACAGCGTATTGATGGCTTGCATAATCGTTCGCCGAATAGAACAAGTAATACGTTCCATCGTGCAGGAACATCGTCGGCGCCTCAATGACGTGTCCTTCCCAAAGTGCATCATTGCGCAGCAATGCAATTGGCTCCCCGATGACACTTAAGCCATCCGGCGCAAGCTCCTGCACGTAAATATACGTCGCCAGGTTGCAACAATTGCCATCGTTTTTATAATACAGGTACCGTTTGCCATCCGCATCGAGAAAAGGACTGGCGTCAATCGTACCGCCCAAACTGGCCTGGCAAACAAGCGGGGCAGAGTTGCTATCCTTAAACTTGCCTTCTGGTGAATCACTAAGCGCCACACCGACACATTGCTTATCCGTTTGTTTGTCGCGCGCAGTATAGTACAGCACAAATTTTTCACCGATCTGCATCACCTCGGGTGCCCAAACGAAACCACCCGTCAATTTGGCCCATTTGGGCAACGCCGGCATGGCATCTGGCAAGTTTTGCCACTTGACCAAATCCGTTGAACGTGCCAGTGCAATGTTTTTGCTGGCGCTGTTAGTAGCGTAGACATAAAAATCATCACCAACTTGCAAAACAAACGGGTCTGCGAAAGAATCTTTCAATACCGGGTTTTGAAACCTTAAATCGGGCGCAGGTTCAGCCACCCCACTCGATTGAGCACAGGCTGAAAAAAACAGCAAGAAAACAAACAACCATACCCCGCGTTCAAACAGTTTCATCCCTTCAACCCCGTCCTCGCCACACTTTGCACAATGTAGCGTTGCAAGAAAATGTACAGCACCAAAACCGGCAGAGCAACGATCACCGCCCCAGCCATCATCAGGCCATATTCGGACGTATAAGCCCCCTGCAAAGTGCGCAGCCCCGGCTGCAAAGTTTGCACCGCCCGATCTTTCAGCACCAGCAAAGCCCACAAAAAGTCATTCCAACTGGCCAGGAACTCCATCACAGCCAGTGTTGCCAGGGCGGGCTTTGCCAGGGGAATGGCAATTTGGAAAAAGATTTGAAGGCGGGTTGCCCCATCCATGGCAGCTGCCTCTTCCAATTCTTTGGGCAGGCTTTCAAAAAACTGCCGCATGAAATAAACACCAAACACACTTGCCAGGGCCGGGATGATGACCCCGCTGAATTTATTCAACATCCCCAGTTTGGCAACCGTAATAAAGTTTGGCACCAGGAACATCACCCCAGGCAAAAACAGGGTTGCTATCAACAAGCCAAAGATTTGCTTTCGCCCCGGAAATTCCATTCGGGCGTAGGCATACCCGGCAAGCGAATCGATGATTAGCTTGAGCACCGTTGTAACCGATGCAACAAACAAGCTATTCAAAAACCATCGTCCAATCGGCGTGGCCGGATTATCCAAAATTTTGGTGTAATTCTCCAGCGTAATGACTTTGGGAATCCAGTAAATTTCCTTGGTAAATAGTTGCGACTTGAGCTTAAACGAGGTTGAAAACATCCAAAGCAAAGGGATGATCACAATCAGCGCAACCACACTTAAGATCAAGTAAATGGAGATGCGTCTGAACCATTTTCGAGCACGGTGACGAGTGAGCAAATGGGAAGAAAAGTTGGTAGACATGAGATCAATCCTTAATCACGCTGCCGAAAAATGCGGAAATTGACCGCTGAAAAAGTCATCATCATGATCGCAACAATCACAGACATGGCTGCTGCGCTGCCCTGAAAAGGCCGCACAAAGCCTTCTGTGAAAATGCGCAGCATCACCGGTTCGGTTGCACCGCCACCGGTTGGCTGTGCTGGTGCACCCCGCGTCATCATCATCGGCTGCCCCAGCAAGTTAAAGGACGCAATGATGGTTGTGATGATGATAAAGACCATGACCGGACGCAGCAACGGGATCGTAACACGGGTGAAAGTCTGCCAGGCATTGGCGCCATCAATTTGTGCGGCCTCGTGCAACTCAGCTGGAATATCCTGAAGCGCAGCAAGAAAAATGACCATATTCGAGCCCATCGTCCACCAAACCGTTGCAACAACAATCGAAATCATCGCATAGGGCATGGTCGAAAGCCAGCGCGGTGTGTCTAGCCCCAACAACTTGAGGTAATAGTTCAGCAAGCCACCCTGGCTCTGAAAAATCCACCACCAGATGAGCGAAATCACTGCGCAGGATAGCACCCAAGGAGCAAAATAAATTGTGCGGAAGAAATTCATGCCCCGCAATTTGGAATTCAGCAACACCGCCAGGCACAAAGGAATGACCACCAGAAAAGGCACACTATAGATGACAAACGTCAAGGTCACCCGCACCGAATTCCAAAACTCAACGAACTTCACGCTCCCCGCGCGAAACAAATCGGTATAGTTTTGAAGACCGACGAACGTAGTTGCTTCAGGGCGCAAATAGTCATATTGAAAAAAGCTGATGTAGAGGCCGTTGAAGAACGGATAGCCAATGAAGACAGCAAAGAAGATGAGATGCGGCAAAATGAAAAGATAGGGAACGGGGGAAATTTTGCGTAAATTGAGCCGCGAAACAGACATGGGAAGCCTGCCTTTCGAAAGTCCAGACCCCAGGTCGGAGGAGCCCCGGGGTCTGGACGGGAAAATGTGCGGGGTTACGGCTGCTTGGGAGCGCTGCCGTAGGTAGCCCTGTTCTGCGCCAAAATTTCATTGGCGCGCCGAGCGGCATCATCCAGGGCGGCTTTAATATCCGGCGCCGTGCCGTTCATCACTGCACCAACGGCCTCACCCAACGGGCCATAAGCATCGGTAATGCCCGGCACAGATGGCGGGAAGAAGGCATATTCGACCGAAGATGCAATCGTTGCCTGTGGTTCAATGGCTTTGAATTCAGCACTGGCACGCACCGAGTTGGAGGCAGGAATCTGACCTGCTTTGGCCCAGGTGACCGAATTCTCAACCATGTACTTGATGAAGATTGCAGCAGCACGATCCTTGCAGGGGTCAACCTTCTTATGCACCGGCAGGGTAAATTGGTGCGAACCAGCCCAAACCGCCATCTGCGGGCCAATTTGCGGCACAGCGGCGGCGCGGCCATCAAACTCAACACCAGAGCCAGTTACATTGGTCGTCTGCCAAATGCCGTTCCAAACCATGCCAACGGTACCGGTCTTGAAGGCGTTTAGCTCCGCGTCCACTTCCAGGTTGGGCTCAGAATATTTGCTCTGAACATCTTTCATCCACTGCAAAGCCTTGATCCCGGCTTCGCTGTTCCAGGTCGCTTCGGTGCCATCGGCATTGAATTCGCTGCCGCCAAACTGATGCAACATCTGCTGGAAGATTTGCTGCACAGGGAAGCCACCCGTAATATCAAACCCTTTGTTATCACCCGAGGTAATCGCTGCGGCAATTGCTTCGAATTCTTCCGCGGTCTTGGGCGGAGCATCAAAGCCAGCTGCCTTGAGCAAATCCGCATTGTAGAAAGCGGTCATTGGGTGAATATCAAGCGGGATGCTGTAGCGTCGCCCGGCGACTTCGCCAGCATTCCACACCCCGGCCGGATAATCACTGCCAGAAATGCCCATCTCTGCAACCAAATCATCCATCGGGCGAAGCATGTTGCGAAAAGCATGTGTAGCAACCTGATCGGCGTGGAGAATCGCCACATCGGGCAACGTGTCGGCAGCAGCAGCCGTAGCAAGCTGCGTGTAATATTCTCCCTGACTGGTCATCGTAACTTTAATGTCAGGGTGACTGGCATTGAAGGCCTCAACCATTTCGCCCATGAACGGGCCATCGGGCCCCGTGAACGGATTCCAGTATTGCAATTCAACCACACCGCAGGCCTGCGTATCTTGCGGTTTTTGTGCCTCCGCGGTTGGCTGAGCAACAGCCGCCGTTTCAACAACCGGCGCTTGCGTATTGGCAGTTCCACAAGCTGAGAGCAGCATACTCAAAATCAGCAGCATAGGGAAGGCATAACGAGCAAAGGTTTTCATGGTTCTTCTCCTGTTTGAAAATTGAATAGACAAACACGCCCTTCCCTCACGCAAACGCGAGGGATTAGCAAAAAGCTACTTCGTTTCATTTGAGACGTATGGTATACTGTAGTTGAGTGGAACAACCTCCTCTCACAGGTGCAGCGCGCAGGTCTGCCAGGACGTAAGGCGCGTTGCACCTGATTTTTAAGACTTTTGGGTTTGTTTGTAGCGTTGGCGCAAGATAATATCCTGGGGATAATTGCCAAACTTGCTGCCAAACAAATTCAGGCCGCCAATATTGCGGGCATCTTCTTTAATGCCAATTTGAACGAGAATCGAATCGCCTGGTTTCAGCGCCAAATCCTTAAGCGAAACCTGCGAAACCTGCACACCATCCACAAAACTGCCATTCTGAGTCACCTTCCAAACTTTGAGCAAACCATATTGCGTGTTTTGACTATCCCACCAGCTGGGGGTCAACACCCCACGTTCACCGCCAAAATCTGCCGGGCTCGTCCAGGTGCCGATTTCTACTCCGTCAATCCACACCGTAATATCCGAAGGCCAGTCTGCGTGATGCAATGGCGCCTCAGAGCAAACCTCAAAGCTAACCTCAATAGCATCCAACGTCACCCCAACAGGCAACCGATTGGGAAAACGGTATTGGACGAAGCCACGCCGAAACCAAATCAGCTGCGCATAGATGTGCTCCGGCTCATAAAAAGCCGTTGGATCATCCAAATGGCCAATGATGCCCATCTCACCCGCCAGGCCGCAAGTAGGCAAAACATTGACATTGACATACGCCCCAACCGGCATACAAACTTCAACGATCTTATCATCTTGCTCATGTTCACCCGGCAACTGCACCACAATCCGATCA
>JAIWNK010000114.1 GCA_020216845.1 Anaerolinea sp.
AAGACTCGCGCACAAACCTTTTGCAGGCCGCGCGTTGCCGGGCGCAAATCCGTTTCAATCAACCCGGCTTTCTCAAGGATGTTGATATGCAACGTCGCGGTAGATTGCGGCAACCCCAACGCCTCAGCAATTTCCAACACCGTACTGGTATGCGTGCTTAAAAAGCGCAGAATTTCCAGGCGGGTTTCCGAACCAAGCGCCTTGGTCACCGCTTCCAACCTGGGCAGGCTGCGATCATCGGCGATTAATTCCAACGTTCTCGTAATTGGGGCAGAGGATGGTTTCATGGGCAATCGAATTTTATACAATCAACTTATTATGTTTCGATACATGAAATTATACTTCATTCAAACAAAAAGTCAATAGGCAAAATTGGGTTTTGTCTCAAGAAAACAGGCAACACCGGGCAAGCGTCATGGTGCTCACAGGAGCTGAACCCAAACCCTGCCTGTTGCACGCCCAGCCATGCCCCCCGAATCCCAAAAGCAAAAAGGAGGAGCGTTCAGACGGTTAGCCGCGCTCAAACATGCGACGGCGGCGGGCATTGATCCACGGCGCGGCCAATTTGCGCAGCCAATATTTGGCCACAATCGGCGAAAGCCATGAGCCGCCATCGCGATAGTGCACCCGCAGCATTTCCGGCCAGCAGCGGTCATCGGCGGCCACCGTCTTGGCATCCGAATGCAGCCGGAAATTGGCCCACACCCGCCCGGGCAAATACACCAATGGCGCCAGCGCCGCCAGCCGCACCCACAGGTCATAATCCATGGCAAAATAAAAACTTGGGTCCAACGGGCCAACCTTGCGCCACAAATCGGCGCGGAAGAAAGTTGCCTGCTGCGGCACATGCACAAAGCCACGTCGCAATTTGCGATAATCCGTCTGCGCCGCCGGAAAACGCCCAATCACCCGCCCATTTTCGTCTATGAAATTGGCTTCGCCATACACTGCCGCCGCCTGAGGATGTTCGGCCAGCGCAGCCACTGCCTGCGCCACCGCCCCCGGCTCGTAGGTATCATCCGAATTCAGCCAGGCCAATATCTCTCCATGCGCATGGGCAAAGCCCTTGTTCAGCGCATCCGTCTGCCCGCGATCCTTTTCAGAAACCCACCAGGCAAGCTGAGCGTCATACTTGCGCAAAATCTCAACACTGCCATCCGTCGAGCCGCCATCCACAACGATGTATTCAATCTCAACACCTTGCTGAGAGAGCACAGACTGAATCGTCGCCTCCAGAAAGCGCGCCTGATTGAAAGAAGGGGTAACAATTGAAACCAGCACGTTCTCTCCTTAAACTCTAGCCTTTCATTTTGCCGTCAGGCTATCCACCTGATAATAGCCTGCGGCGCACACATTCACCCAATCATCCGGGTTGGGACCATAATCTTCCAGGCTTTGCACCACATCCGTCTCCACCGTCACCAAATTGCGCTGCCCAGCAGCACGCTGCGCCAGCAATTGCGCATGGCGCGCGTCCCAACGTTGTGCCTTGACCGCCAGCAAGGTCGCCTCTTGCTGTGCCACTTGCACCGTCCGCAACGGATAAACCGCCAAAACCAGCAACAGCAGCAAGGCCGCCAAACGCAGCTTTTGCCCACCCAGCCAGCCCGCCAGCAAACGCCCGCAGACCAACGCCGCCGCGCCCAGGCCCAACAGCCAGGCAAAGCGCGAAGGCATCAGCGCCCGCCCCGCCGGAGCAACCAGGCCGCCATACACACTGGGCGCGGTTGCGCAAAAAATTAACCCAAACACAAACACGCCCACCAAGGCGAGCCAACCGGCCGCCCTGCGCACGCTTACCCGTTCAGCCGGAGCACTCCACCAGGCAAACAAGCCCACAAAGGCGCCAAACACCAGGTTCGGCAAAGGTTGGTCTTTGAGTGAGTGATACAGAAAGGCCACCTCATAGCGCAAGGTGTACGCAATCAACTGCCACAGCGAATCGGGCGGCGGCAAACTTGCCTGCCGCAGCGCATTGGCAGGAGAAAACGCCATCAGCCCCAGTGCCACAGCGGTGCCCAGCCCCGCAGCCAACATCAGCCGCAGCATCCCCCGCCACACCTGCGGCCTGAAAATCAGCACCAGGCAAGCCAACATCAGCAAGGCGCCCAACTGCATTGCCGCAAAAGTCTCCGAGAGCCCACCAATGAAGAACGCCAACAAACCCACGCCCACCAAAGCCGCGCCCGTCGGTTGCCGACGCGTGCGCAATTGCCGCACCCCCACAGCAAACAGCCCCATCGCCAGCGCCGCCGGCAGGCTATAATGCAAAATGCCCATGCGCCAATACCACGTTTGCAAACGATGCGGCGCAAGCCAAACCGCAAAAAACGTCAACAGCAGCGCCCCAGCCAACAGCCAGCCGCTTTTCAGCTTCCACGCTGACCAAAAGCTGCGCTGCAACTCGCCCAACAGCGCCCAAGCGCCCAAAACCCAGGCAAGCAAGACCAACGCAGGCAGCAACCGCACGCCCCACAACCCATTGAAGCTCAGAGCATCGGTCAGGGCAGCCAAAGGCACAACCGAAAAGCGATTGCTTGTGTGCAAATACCATTGCAATGTGCCATTCAGCCATCCATTTTGCTGAATGTTTGCCGAATAGCAATAATCATCCGCCCACAAACGGCTAAAACTGCCCGCATAGGCAAACCCCAACAACCCCGCCGCAAGCGCCAGCAATACCAGGGCAAGCACAACCGTTTCTGCAAGGTCGCGCAATTTCATCGCTGCCCCTCCTTCAGGTCAAATATGTACACCGCATCCGTCTGCACGCGCAACGGATAGGCCTGCAACAGCTGCTGCAATTCGGGTTGACGCCGCCACTCCTCAAAATCGGTGACCAGAAAAATATCCTGCCCCTGCACCCGCTCGGCAAACATCTCGCGCACATCCAGCGGATTGCCAGCCAGGGCGCGATATTCAAAATCACCCGCCGAGAACCAGCTATCACAGGTGCGCCAGCCCCAGTACACCAACGGATAGCCATAATCCTGCGTCAGCGCCAACACGCGCTCATTTGGGCCAATTGCCTGCCCAACCTGTGCCCAAAAAGCCGCCTGCGGACGATAATCCGTCTTGCGCAACGCATAGAGGGCATTGGCACTGCCCAAAGCACACAAGCTCAAACCAATCAACGACACAACCAGCGCCGCCTTGGCTTTCCCCAACCAGGGCGTTGCAGCCAAAGCAGTGAATAGCAATTGCACCACAGCCGCCAGGCTGATGGCCGTCAACGCCAGCAACGGCAATTGATAATAATCATGCGTCGTGATGTGATAAGCAAACGCCGCCCCGTAAAGGAAATAACCCACCCAGGCCCCCAAGAGCAAGGCGCGCAGCTTACGCTCAGCAATCAGCCACACCCCCACCCCTGCCAACGCCACCCAGGGCAAACCAGCCGTCTGCGAGATCTTTTGCAGCCACAGCCAATAAAATGAAGGCTGCACCCACAAAGCCGGGAAAAAGCGCAAACTAAATTGGCCGGCCATGCGCTGCGTCCAGACGAGGCCATAAAGCAAGAAAATTGTTAAAGGCAAAGCCGCCAGCAAAACCGCCAGCCACAAACGCAGCGAACGCAATTGCCGGGCCAGGCCGGGCCAGCCCTCCGCCAGCAACACCCCCAACCAGGCCGCAGCGACGAAGAAAACCGCCACCGACTTGACCAACAATGCCAACCCTGCCAACAGTCCCGCCAGCAGCATCCGCCCCCAACTTTGCGGTGCGTCTTGCCAGCGCAAGGCCGCCCACACGGCCCACACAATGCTAGCCGTCAGCAACGGATCCGGTTGAAAACTGCGGCTTGCCTGAATGGCATAGGGCAAGAACAAAAAATAGGCCAATGCAGCCCAGGCACCCACCAGCCCACCGGCGGTGCGGCGGGCCAGCAAGAACACCCCCCACGCTCCCCAGACCCAAAACAAAATTGCATATAGCCGCCCAACCCAGGGCAATTCCTGCCCCAAAAGCCGATAGGTCAAGGCAGTCAGGCCCTCCATCAGCGGCGGCTCGATCAGCGCTTCGCGCTGCGCCTGTGCCTGAGCAGCCAGGGCCGCTTCGCTCTCGGGCGGCAAATACAGCGCCCGCGCCAGAATCAAGGCCCGCACCTGCCGCACCGGATGAAAATCAAGCGGCAAATCGGTCAGGTCATACAAACGCAAGCCCACCCCCACACACAGCCAAAGGGCCAGCAGCCATCGTTGAAATCGCTTTGAATGCATCATGCCGGGGTGGATTATACCCCGTTTTATCTGCGCATCACCGGAATCAGGGTTGTTGCGTGTTTTTCAAACGGCTCAGCCACTCATCATCCGTCAGGCTGAGGCGCAGCGGCGTCAGCGACACATAGCCATGATCCACCGCCCAACGGTCGCTGTCTTCATCCGGCTCGGTCAACGGAATGGCCGAGAACCAGTAATGCCGTCGCCCCATCGGATCCTGACTTTCAACCACCTTGCCATTGTATTGCCGCACCGACTGATGCGTCCAACGAATGCCAATGGGGTCTTCCGGCAAGTTGACGTTGATCAGGCTCGGCATTTCTTGTGGAGAGCGCAAAACCATTCGTAACACCTCGGCAATAAACGGCTTTTGCCGGTCATAGGTCGGCTCATTGCCAAAGATATTTTGACTGAAAGCCAGGCCGCGCGTGCCGAACAGCACCCCCTGTTTGGCAGCAGCGACCGTGCCAGAATGCCAGATATCACTGCCCATATTGCTGCCCAAATTGATCCCCGAAACGACCAAATCGGCACCGCCCCAGTGAAACAACCCCATTGCCACGCAATCTGCCGGGGTGCCATTGACGCGGTAGGCCTCAAAGCCTTTCAAAAGCTTCACCGGATGATACTTGAGCGGGCGTTGAATCGTGATGGCATGACCAACCGCCGATTGCTCAAAATCGGGGGCAAAAATCAACACCTCGCCAAACTGCGCCGCAACCTCGGCCAATGCCATCAGGCCAGGGCTAAAAATTCCATCGTCATTGCTGACCAAAATGCGCATTCTACTGTCTCCTTAATTTTTTCGTATCGTTGATTGTATACCACACCGGTAAAGATTGGTTTAAGGGCAGCTTAACAGTCCGTAAACAATGCCGCTCAGCCCGCCGCATGACGCACGCGCAACACGGCAATTTTCGTGCTGTGCACAAATGGCGCCGGGTCGGCAGCAGCAACAGGGCAACGGCCAATGCAATCTGCGCCAACCGGCACAAGCTGCTCAATCGTCAGCCAGCCGCCATCACACAAGCACTGCAAAGACGCAAGATAGTCGCGCCCGCTGACAAACAAAGCATTGTTGATGGCCACAAGCCAGCCGCCGCTGCGCACCAACGGACGCAAGCGATTGATCAGCCGTTCCATGTCGTTTTCCAAATCCACCCGCCCGCTTGCGGTCACCGCAAAAAAAGGCGCGTCCAGCACCGCAGCATCGAATTGCACGCCAGCCCGGCGCAAGCGCGCCGTGAGCGGATGAAAATCGCCGGTCAAAAAATCACTGCGCTGCACCGGCAAGCCATTCAGCGCATAGCTTTGTTTGGCAAGGTTGAGAAATTGCGGATTGCGATCGAGCTGCACAACTTGTGTTGCCCCACCTGCCAGCGCGGCAACGCCCAGGCTGCCTGTGTAAGCAAATGTATTGAGCAAAGTTTTGCCGGATAGGTTGTCTTTCAGCCACGCACGCAGCAAGCGCGTATCCAGGTAAAAACTGTCATCCTGATTCATCTGCAAATCGAGCGCATACCACACGTCGTTCTCACGCAGTCGCCGATCGGGCTTCTCGCCCCACAGCAACCGTCCCCGCCGCATTGCCTGCAACTCTGCCGGGGCAGCAGCAACCGCAAGCAAAGGTTTGCGGTCTTTGACCAACACCGCCCGCACCCAAGGCAAAAGCTGCCGCAGCTGCACCGCAAGCATCCCCAATTGCCCATCATTCAGCAGTGGTTCGTGCCGATGAAAGACCAGCGTATGTGCGTACAGGTCAACGGTCAGCCCGGCATAGCCCTCGCGAAAGCCATCGAACAGCCGCCGCGCCGCCCAACGCCCGCCATCTGCCAACAAATCGGGCAGGCGCTGCGCAGCAGCATCGCAAATCAGCTGCTCCAGCTCCATGCTCACCCGCCAACCGGCTGCACAGCCAAGGAAAACCAGGCTGTTTCAGCAACCTTGCTGAAACCCATTGCCTCAGCCAGGCGCTGCATGGCCAGGTTCTCACTACTTGTACCGAGTTTCACAATAACCTGCTGTGGATGTTCAGCTGCCATTGTCAAATGGCGCAAAGCAGCCGTCAAAATCGCTCGCCCCAGGCCGCGCCCCTGAAAATCAGGGTGCACGCCAATCGGGTCGGTGTAAGCTTGCTGCTGCTCCACATCCCAGCCGCCAATGCAAAAGGCGCACAGCTGACCGCTGGGGGCAACCATCACCAAATCAAGATTGGGCAAATAGCCCGGGGCGCGCATGATGGCCAGGCGCTCTTCCACCGTCATGTGATCCGTGCCAAACGCCGCCCGGTGCAATTCCACCAACGCCGCCACCTCGTCCTCGCCTTGCACAGGGCGCAGCAAAAAGCCCGCCGGCAAAGGGCTCTCTGCCAGCGGCAGGGTCAACGGACGTGCGTAGTGCAAAGAGCGCACCGCCTGAGCAACAAACCCTTGCCGCAAAAGCAAATCACGCCGCCACGTCCATGCTACATCGCAGCAGGCATCCAATGACGCTTCCCCGCGCCGCCGAATGCATTCCACTGCCCAGCTGACCATGTCTGCCTCCCGCTGCGGCGACAACCAGGCCGGGTCGGCCACCTCGAACCAGAAGTTGGCATACGCATCCACATACACAAAAGCCGCCGGGCTTCCATCCGCTGCCGGCCAAATGCGCAACGTGCTTTGCACCTCCGGCAACTGCATCGCCTCTTCAAAATCCACAATTGCAGGGGGGCGCGTCAACCCAGCTATCAACGCACGCGCCGCCTGAACGGAAGCTTCGATCGTCACCGGAGGAAAATGGTCAGGGGGCACTGTTTTCTACCTTTGCAAATCAACCAATGCGGCCAGCTCCAACGCCCGCACGCCATCTTGCAAGGTGCAGCGCGGCGTTTCTTGCCCGCGTGCCACCGCCAGCAAGTGCCGTGTCTGCGCCAGGAACAAATCATTGCGCTCAAAGCCGGGTGGCGGGCTGAAAGTCTGCCACTCGCCGTGGTCAACCGAATAGCAATGCGCAACACCATCGCTGTTATCCCAACGAATGCTGCCCTGTGTGCCGACGATTTCCAGCCGGTGTACAGCGGGGCGTTGAAAATAATTGACCGACACGCGCCCCCGCGCACCGTTTTCAAAGCGCAGCGCAAATTCTGCCCAATCCTCAACATTGATTTCCAGGTCGCTCAGGCGTGCGGCGCGCACCTGCGCCCAAGACACTTCGCCCAGCAGCCAACGCAAATAATCCAACGGATGGCACAACGTGCGCGCCACGCCCCCACCCAATTCTGCTCGCGCCGCATAACTCTGTCGGTAATCCTCCCAGGGGTGCCAATCGGGCAAATATTCGCCCCATTCGGCGTTAGCCAACAGCGGACGGCCAATGGCGCCTTCTATCAGCCAGGTGCGCACCTGTTGCAACCCCGGGTGAAAGCGAAACTGAAAGCCCACCAACACCTGCCCGCCGCCACGCTGCAAAGCACTGCGCAGCTCTTCCACCCGGCTCAAATCCTCGGCAATTGGCTTTTCAAGGAAGATGGTGCAGCCCGCTTCTGCTGCTGCAATTGCAATCGGCATGTGCAAGGCGGTAGGCGTCGCCACAATGACCACATCCGGGCGGTGCGCCAACGCCGCCTCAAGCGTCGTTTCCACCGGCAGCCCGGCCAGTTCTTCGGTCGGCAGCGTGCTCTTACCGCTGCGCAACAGCAGGATATCCTCCTCGCCCAGGCTGCGCAAATTACGCAAATGTCGTCGGCCAATTGAGCCAAAGCCCGCAATCAAGAAGCGCATCGCTCTTACTTCTCCTTTCCAAGCGCCAGGCGCGCCAAAAACTGCCCCGTGCGCCGCCCCGCTGAAGCATCCGTAAAGGTGACCTCATCCTTCAGGAACTTGCGCCGCGCCTCGGCATCTGCGCGCGGGTTGAGCAGATAGCGGTTAATCGCCTGCTTGAGGCTTTCTTCATCCATCGCCACCTGCCCCGCCTGAGCGGCGCGAAAACGTTGATGGGTTGGCCATTCGCCAATTTCCGAAAGCGGCAGCGAGAATTTGCCAGGGGTGTTCCACCCGCCGGGGGTATCCAAACAAACGGCAACAATCGGGCGGTCATGGACGGCTGTTTCCACCACCATGGTCGAATACACCGTCAGGAAGACATCGGCATGAGCCATCATCGAGGCTTTTTCAGGCATATCCTCACCCGAATAGTAGCCCAGTTCACCGCCCAGGGGCACCGGCTCGACCAAATGCACATGCGGCAGGCTGCGCACAAGCTCGCGCACGCGCTGCGCTTCGCCCTCATACAGCGACCCCGGCATGAAGTGATTGGGGTGCAAGCGAATCAACAACTGACTGGGCTGCGCCAACGCATCACTGCTGACCAGGCGCGCCAGCGCTTCGATGTTGCGATAATTGGGCGCAAAGGTAACAAAACTGGAAGCATACGCCAGCAATTTGCGGTTGGGGTCCAAGCCGTGCAAGGCAAAATATTCATCTCGCGGCATTTGCCAGCTGCGCCGGAAATAACCATCATAGGAGGGAATGCCACCCACGTGCACCCGTTCCGGACGCCAATCCGCGCCGAGCACCAATTCCTCTTTTTGAATCTCAGACCAACAGGTAACCCAATCTACCGGTGCACCGGGCAGGCGATAACTGGAAGGGTTATCCCAGCCGACAATGGCCGCGGCAGTGCGAACACCGCGTTGCGCTGCCTCGCGCAACAGATAACGATCCCAACGCCAGCCGGGTGTGCTAGCGATCACCAATTGCGGCTGATATTTCTCAAACAAATCTGCATACAGCCCAGGGACAAAAGCCATTTGCTGTTGCATCAGCCAGCGACGTGCCCCAGCACTGCGCCGCAAGCGGCGCACAGCTAAGCGCACAAGCGGCATGAACAGCTTCGCCCGCGGCGAGGCTTCATAGCCCATCTGACGCAGATGGCCATCCATCGCATGGGTGTTAATCCGATCCGAGCCGCCCATCCAGCGCAAAAAATGCAGCCAATATTGCATACTGTGAGCATAGCGATCGAAATAGCGGCGGCATTCGGCAAAGCGCAAGCCCTCAACGATCAACCCCGGCTGCCCAAACCGCTCGGCAATCTGCTGCTTGAGGCCATCATCGGTCAACAGCACAACTTCTAACCCGGCAGACAACAAATTGGGCAGCACATCGCTCTGCAAAAAATAAACCACGGCCAGGCCGTGATCAGCACTGATAAAAACGCGTTTTGGGGTCAAGTCCAGCTTCCTCCTCCGGCTTCAGGGCCGGTCATAATACCAACGAAAGATTTGATCGTAGAGTTTCAGCAACAGCTTGCGCAGCGGCGGCCAATCCAGCCAACGCGCCGCCGGTCGGCGCTGCGAGGTCGGGCGTTGCGCCAAATTCTGCGGCACGGTGTTGCTCATATTCATCGCAAACGGCTCGGTCGGCATCAGGCGCAGCAAGCCAGCGGCGTTCATGCGCTGATCCAACTGCTTCACCTGCCCCATCGGACGATCCATTTGGAAGGGCAAAAACTGCGCCAGCGTTTGCTTGCGAGCAGTAAATTGCCAATGCGAAGCCCCGACGATGGCTTGCACCCCCTGATAGGTCAGGCGCACATCCTGCGTGCTTTCATAGCGCTGACGGATCTCCTCCTCCGCCTGACCAAGGCTGCGATCAAACTCAAAGAAAGTCGGCCAGGGGATGAATGTGCCGCGTTCCAGTGTCACGCCGGGGGTCTGCTCCGCCCAGGCAACCGTCTGACTGTAAAAGTCGGGGTTGGTGCGGAAGGGACGAGCTGTGACCATGCCAACATTGGGGAAGGTT
>JAIWNK010000115.1 GCA_020216845.1 Anaerolinea sp.
TCGAGCAGCTCAAGCGAGCGCGCCAGCCAGCCCGGCGAAAACAACACATCGCTATCGGCATAGCTGAGAATCTCTCCCGGTGCCCCAGCCATCAAGATATTCCATGCCCCGCCCTTGCCAAGGTTTTTGGCAGAGAGGAACAAGTATTGAATGCGTCCGGCGCGTTGTTCTGCCAGGAGCCAGTCTTGCACTTCGGGGCAACTGCCATTGTCGAAGACCATCAAATCAAAATCGCAGCCGGCATC
Source organism: Anaerolinea sp. (assembly GCA_020216845.1). Classification (GTDB taxonomy): domain Bacteria; phylum Chloroflexota; class Anaerolineae; order Anaerolineales; family Anaerolineaceae; genus JAIWNK01. Next base: position 246 of record JAIWNK010000115.1, read on the forward strand.
GGTGCGAGCGCTTTGCAAACACAACTTCAGCACATCCAACGCCTGCGCATAAAAACCGCTCAGGAACGGGATGTAGTTCAACACTGCCACAGTCACCCGCTCGGGGTGTGCCACCGTTTGCACAAACTTGGCCGGGTTTTGTCCAATGCGCATGTCAGTTAAGCTTCCTTTCTTGCCAGGCACGCCGGGGATGGAACAAAGCGTAAAACGCCCGTCCCAGGGCCACAGAACGCAAGCGCGTCACGGGCCAAATTTCCACCTCACGCCAGAATTTTTCCCAACCAGGCAGGCAGGGGAAGAGCCGCCCGCCCACCAGGCGGCGGTCACAATCGAGCAGGGTAAAGCGGGTCACCCAGCGCCCACCCGCCAGGCGGATGTTCTCAAACGTCTCCGGTTGACGATAATGCGGTTTGCCACCCGGCAGGTGACTGTAGTCGTGATCCTGATGAACAATCAGCACATCAGCTGTGCCATCCACCAAGGGCCAGCCACGCCGCCGCGCCTCGAAGAGCATCCAGTTATCCCAACCGGCGCGTCCCACCACCAGGTCGGGGATCTCGGTATAGCAGCTGCGCGGAAAGACGAAATAATCACTGCCGCCGCGCGGGTGCAACCGTCCCTCAGCTGCCACGCGCTGCCGCAATGCCGTTTGCCACTGCCCAGAAAAATCCAGCGGCTGCCGCACATCCAGGTCCCAGCGCTGCCCCACCAACAAAAACTGTGCAAGCTGCGCCGCCAAACGCTCCGCCGCAGCGACGAAATCGGGCATCAGCAAAATATCGGCATTGACATAGGCCAACAGCGGGGCAGCACTGCGCTGTCGGGCGGCCTCGAACAAGGCCGGAATGAACGGTGTGCCCTGTGAGTTACGGCGCACCTGTGCCACCCAATCGGCGCCAAAATCTGCCGCGGCCGCTTGGATGCCCGGCTCATCGCCAATCAGCAAAATGCTGACCATTGGGCCAAGCGCCTTCCACGAAGCAATGGCATTGCGTTGAATGGTGACAATGTGCGGATTGACAAACGGTTTTGGGGCGGTGAAAATCGTCAGCAAGGGTGTGTTCATGTGTGTTGCTCCCAACGTGCATCCACATCCGTCAGCGACTTGTGTTGCACCGCTGCATTCAGCGCGCCCGCCTCCGGATGAGCGAGCCACCAGGTCAGGGCATCGCGCCAGGAAAAATCATCCCGCCCGCCAAAAGCTGCAAAGAGCTGCCGCAATGCTTCCAAATCTTGCGCAGTATCCAACGTCCAACGCACATGGCCATAATCGGGGGCGGTGTGCAGCTGCAAGACGCCAAAGCGCCCCGGCGTATCATACAAATAGGGCATGACATGTTCGCGTTGATAGCGCAACTGCGCTTCGCGCCCGGCGCGCTCAAGCGCCGCCATCCGACAAGCTTCCACATCCAGGCCAATCGGGAAAGTTCGCTTCCAGGGCGGCGGCAAGCGGTTACAGGCAAAATCGCACCCTGGGTTTTGCAACAATGCCTCAACCACCGCATCCACCACCTCGGGGTCAATCAGCGGACAATCGGCAGTAATGCGCACAACCACATCAGCCTGTGCTGCCCGTCCGGCCTGCACAAAGCGATCCAACACATCCAACGTGCTGCCACGCCAACAGGGCAGCCCCAGCCCGGCGCAAAACTCGGCCAATGGACCATCGCTTGGATCGGTTGTCGTCGCCACCCCCATCCAATTCAACCGGCGGGCGCGGCGCAAACGCGCCACCACCCGGCCAAGCACCGGCGCACCGCCAAGGTCAAGCAACACCTTGCCCGGCAAGCGGCTCGAGCCCATGCGAGCTTGCACAATCGCCACCACTTTCTCCGCCATCATGCACGCTCCCGTTTGGCAAGCGTCACTGCCATATCATAACCTTCCAGCAGCCTGGCAAAATTTTTGCGCCAATCGGCGCGTTGCTCTGCCAGAGCACGCCCGGCGCGCCCCATCGCCGGCAACTCGGAACGCTGCCGCAGCGCGTTCAAAATGCCCTCACTCAGCGCCACATCATCGCCATCCGGGAAGAGCCAGCCTTGCACCCCCGGCGTAATCCACTCACGGTTGCCAGGGATATCGGAGACCAAGACCGGCACACCGCTTGCCAGCGCCTCCATCAACGAGACGGAAGAGCCATCACTATGCGAAGCGCTGATGTATAAATCACTCGCATGATAATACCCCGGCAAGGCGGTCTGCGTCACCTGACCGCCAAACACCACCCGATCCAACACATCGAAGCGCAGCAGAATCTCACGCAGCTGTTTGGCCATTGAACCGCCACTGAGCAAAAAGAGGCGCAACTGCGGTGCTTGTTGAGCTGCGCGACCAAAGGCACGCACCACCACATCCACGCCATAAATCGGCTCCCAGGCGCGCAGGCATAGCAGCGTAAAGGCATCACCATCCCAACCCAAGGCGGCCCGCAACGGATCCTCAGTTGAGGTCTGCACAGGTTCAGCCGGTTTCAACGTGAAGCGCTGCAAGTCAATGCCCCACGGAAAAAGCACCGTGCGCTGCGGGTCAAAGCCAAAACTTGCCGCCTTGTCGCGCACGGCCACACAATCGCCCAGCAACACGGTTGTGCGCCGCAAGGTGAAGCGCGTGCGGAAGCGCTGCGCATCTGCATCACGCAACAAGTCTGACCCCCACGACATCGTCACCAAGGGACGAAAGCCAGTCAACGCCGCCAGGAAAGCCGCCGACTGCACCGGCCCAGCGTGAATCACATCCGGGCGCAACTTGCGAATCAGCCGCTGCAAATCCCAGGCCAAAGCCGGGTAATCGCGCAGGCGCGCCTCACCCTGCCCGCCGCGCCAGAGCAGCTGCTCAACATTGGCCGGCAAAGGCCGATCTTCGCGGGCCATGCCGCGCCTTTCCAGGCGCAGCGAATAGATGGTATGCCCGGTCTCAGCCAGCGAGCTGAGAAAGCGATGATCGTGCGGGGTATAGTCGCGGGTAAAGTACAGAATGCGCATTAGCCCAAATCCGTCCAACGCAATTCTTTGCCGGCGGGGATATCGCGCAGCGCCTTGCAGCCCAACACGTTCGGAATCTCAGGCGGCAAAATGGCCCCGGGCGTCGCCGGACGCAGCACGTCCAGCATCTCGCGGCTGATCTCTTCACCGGCGTGAATGTCACGCCCGGCGCGCACACAGCGTCGCTGAATGATGACCGTTTGCTGTTCGTTCTCAGCCACCTGCTTATCCGCTGAGCCCAAGGCACGTTCCAGCTCACGTGTGCGATCCACCATATCGCGCCAGGTGCGCGGGTCCATCGCAAACCCATGATCCGGCCCCTCGCGGGTTGTATCATCGGTGAAATGCTTTTCCACCACGCGCGCCCCCAACGCAACCGCCCCCAGCACCGCCGCGTGGCCGGGGGTATGATCCGAAAAGCCCAAAACAACCTGCGGGAACATCAAAGCATAGGTCTTCAGCACGTTCAAGTTGACGTAGTTGAAGTTTTCCAGGCTGCCGGTGTAGTTGGTGTTGCATTGCATCAGCACAAGCTGCGGGTTGATGGCCAAAATGGTATGCACGGCACGCTGCACCTCGCCGATATGAGCGGCGCCGGTTGCCAACAGCACCGGCTTGCCCTTGCGAGCGATATGCTCCAACGCTTCCAACCAATCTATCTCGCCAGAGCCAATCTTGTGTGCCGGCACATAGGGATCAAGGTGATCCACAGCCTCAAAATCATACGGCGAGGAAAAATAATCAATCCCCACCGCATCGCACTCCGCCTTGAGCGTCTCCGTCCATTCAAACGGCACAGAAGCACCCTGATAGACCTCAAAGACCGACTTCTTCCAACGCGCCTGATGCGATTGTTGCCCGCCCAACGAACGGAAGCCGTAATCCGAAACAATTTTGGCGGCGCGGAAATTCTGGAACTTGGCCGCATCCGCCCCAGCCTCTTTGGCCAGGCGGATCAGCGCGCAGGCGCGTTCCAGGCTGCCATCATGATTGGCAGCAATATCGGCGATAAAGTAGGTGGGGTGCGCTGCCCCAACGACACGCGAACCAATCTTGATTTCCATTGCAGTTGACTCCTCGCAAACAATTTTCAGCCGGCCAGGCTGCGGATCTGCGCCGCGAAGCCAGACCGGTGTTCTTCATGGAAGCGTTGCAGCCCGTGCGTCACATCCGGCAAAGCATGGCCCAAGGCCGCCTGCAAACGGTCCACACGCAGGGTCAGGTTGGGGCTGCGAGCGGCTTTCAGCCCAGCTTCCCGCCACGAAATGGGCCGCACCAGCGCCGGATCAAAGCCAAATTGTTGTGCCAGACGGCAACCAAATTCATACTTGCTCAACACCTCAGCGCCCAGGGTGTGATACACCCCGCTCAGGCGGTGCGCAATCATTTCCAGCAACAAATCCGCCAGGTCACCGACCTGCAACGGACGAAAAAGCACATCGGTGAAGCCATTGGCCGAACGCCCGGCAGACAGGTTGTTGAAGAAAAATTCAGCCAGGCTGCGGCTGCCGCTCAAACTCCAACCATAAAAATTGACCCGCGCCACGCCCGCCTGCGGGTTGGCAGTCAGCACAGCCTGTTCGCCCTGCAACTTGGTGAGAGCGTATACGCTCTGCGGGTTGGGCGCGTCCTCCTCATCATAGTCGCCACGTTGGCCATCAAAAACCGCATCGGTGGAAATGTGCAGCAAATAAGCGCCATTGCGAGCAGCCCAAGCGGCCAGCTCGCCCGGCAATTCAGCGTTGATGCGATAGGCCAGGTCGGGTTGTGCCTCAGCCTGATCAATATTGGCCAGCGCGGCGCAATGCAAAATTACCTGCGGACGTTCCTCCTCCAGCAAAGACAGCGCCGCGCCCGGCTGCGCCAAATCGCAGGTGCGCACCGGAAAAGGCAGGGTGCGCAAGGCATTGCGGTTGACGACGCCTAACACTGCCCGCCCCTGTGCCGCCAGGCCCAAACACAGGTTCAGACCCAACAAACCGCTTGCGCCCGTCACCAGCAAACGCGGCCAGGAATTTTCAGGCTTCGCGTCCATTCAACACCGCTGCCTCAATCGGGGCAATAATCTGGCGAATTTGCTCAACCGTCAGCCAGTCTGTGTTGGTATTGCTGGCATAGCGAAAGCCATCTGGCAGGGGTCGCCCAAGTTGCTGCCAGGCATGCCCAAACCAAAGCGCCTCAGCCGGTTGGACGACAAACATATCGTCCAGTTCAACCGTCGTGCGCGCCTCATCATCCGAAATCAACACCTCGTGCAGCTTTTCGCCCGGACGAATGCCAACGGTTTCAACGCGCGCTTCGGGCGCAATGGCATAGGCCAGGTCGAGCAGCTTCATGCTGGGGATCTTGGGCACAAACACCTCGCCGCCGGTCATCTGTTCAATGCAGCGCAGCACAAACCGCACGCCCTGCTCCAGCGAAATCCAAAACCGGGTCATGCGCTCATCGGTGATGGTCAGCACACCACCGGCGCGCTGCTTGAGGAAGACCGGCACCACACTGCCACGCGAGCCAACCACATTGCCATAACGCACGCAGCTAAAGCGGGTGGATGTGCCACCGGCATAGGCATTGCTCTGCACAAACAATTTCTCGGCAGCCAGCTTGGTCGCGCCATAGAGATTGACCGGATTGACCGCCTTATCCGTGCTGAGCGCCAACACCCGTCCAACACCGGCGTCAATCGCCGCATCCACCACATTGCTGCTGCCAAGGATGTTGGTCTTAATCGCTTCCATCGGGTTATATTCGCAGGCCGGCACCTGTTTGAGCGCAGCAGCATGGATGACCACATCCACACCGTTGAAGGCGCGTCGCAACCGCTGCGCATCGCGCACATCGCCGATGAAATAACGCAACGTCGGCGCATCATAACCGGCAACGCGCATTTCATGTTGCTTGAGCTCATCGCGGCTATAGACAATAATCTTAGCCGGATGATATTCATCCAACAAAATGCGAATCATTTTCTTACCAAACGAGCCTGTGCCGCCCGTCACCAGCACCACTTTCTCTTGCCAATTCCAACCTGTCATTTTGCGTTCTCCCAAACTCAATCTTTGTGAATCACAATCAACGGATACTGCCCTTTTTCGCCGAAGAAAGCAGGCCAACGTTCCTCCAAGGCGTAAAGCAGCCGCAGCCACACACGCCCCAATAACCAAGGATGAATCACCGCCCGCAAAAAGCGCACACTGACGCTGCGCCACACACCAATCTCAAGCCGCATCTCCCGACCAAGTTGTTGGCGCAGCCAATCGGGCGTCAGTTTTTGAACAAACGTGCCGGTCGCGGCACCCGTCGAAGTGTTGGTCGAAGCGGTGTCAGTTGTACCCGCCGCAAGCGGTGCGGCGACAGCCTGTTTCTTCTTGAACAAACCGCCCAAGCGTTCCATAACGCGCACCAACGGCAGCAAGCGCCGCATAAGCGGCGAGTCCGTCCAGCCATTAACCACCACGGCACTGCACTGCGGCGACAGCACACGGTACAACTCTCGGTAGGCAGATGGCTGTTCCTCCACCGGCAAATGATGCAGCGTGTGCAATGAGACCACACCCTCAAAAGCATCCTGACGGAACGGCAAATGTGCCACATCGGCAACGACAAATAGGCCATGCGCGCCAATGCGCTGCCGCGCCTCTTTGAGCGCCACCATTGAAAGGTCAAGGCAGACGCGATAGCGATAGCCCTGCGAATAGGTCAGGTACTCCGGATATTGGATGGGCCCCGAACCAGCATCCAGCAAAAAACGCCCGTTCGGTTTCAGTTTGCGGCCAACCCGCAAATGGCAGCGGTGAATATAAGGAGCAGACACGGGCCGCAAATCTTCGTAGCGGGCATTTTGATATTGTTCGCCCTCTTTTTGCCAACCAACCTCATCATAAAAATGGCGCACTTGCTGCTGAACGGGTTTGCTCATGCCTGCTCTTCTCGCGTCGCCTGTGATTCGGTCGCATCCATCGCTTGCTCCACCTCGTTTGTTGGCACAGCATAGGTCACCGGTTGTCCAGCCAAATAGGCAAAAGTGCGCACATAGGCCGGGTCAGAAAAGACCGTTGCCAGCGGGCGGGCATCCACATCATCCCACAGGCGCACCAAATGCCAGGGGAAAGGCTGCGGAAAGTCGAAGAAAAAGTGATAAGCATATTGCCAGGCAGTGTGCACCTGTTCATCGCTCAGACGAAAGGCCTGCGGGCGATCGGTCATCTGCCCCAACATCTTGAAATACGTCACCCACGATTCCGGGTCATAGGTAAAGCCGCGCCCGCGATAATGCGTGCGCCCGGCCACCAACACCGGCAGCCCCGCCATGGCCATCTCCATGCCCACCGTTGTGGTATACACCAGGCCCAAATCGGCCACCTCGACCAGGTCATAGGTATTCACCTTGTCCTTGGGCTTGATCAAATGAATGTGTTCGGGCAAGCGCGGCAACACCTGCCGCACCACATCCACCATAGACTGACCACGCGTCAGCACCTCACCCGGGTGAACGCGAATGACCAGCTGCACATCGGGGCGTCCGATGAAATATTGCACCGTGCGGCTGATCCATTCGGCCATCGTGCGACTGAAGACCTGCCGCCCCAACGTCAGGCTATCGCCCAAGACGTTGGTGGCCAACAGCACCACCGGGCGCTCATCCAGCCCCAGCTCAGCGCGCAGCTTTTGCCCACCCTGTGCCGGCTCACTCTGCCAGCGCCGCGCAAAATTTTGCCAGATGGTGGCACGCTGCCGGGCCATCATCAGCGATTTCATTCGCCCCATCTGTTCTTCAGTGAGCGGTGCACCGTTATAGGCCTGCCACAATGCATCCGTATCCTGCCGCATAATCTCCGAATTGAGCGCCAGCCAAATGCGCTGCCGCTGATCGCCAAATTCATAGGTCACCGCCGGAATATCCAAATGGCGCGCCACGCGGTAAACAACGCCCATCTCTTGAATCGTGCCATTGGGCACAATCACCGTGTCGGGGCGGTTGGCCTGCAACCAGGCCAAAGCCGTCTGCGCCACAGCAGTGTTGCGCTCCAGGCGCAGCTGATAGGTTGCGTCACCTGGGTCAAACTCTTCAATTTGCAGGGTATACTGCGTATCATAGGTAGAAACTGTTTGCACCGCCTCCAACAAGGCCGCCGGCAACGTATTGACCCCGCGCAGGTTCAGGAAAGATACACACTGCACCAACGGAGAAAGCTGCTCCAAAACACGCCGGGCATACACATTCTGCCGCCGCAAATCAAAGCGATCAATCGGCTTCAGCCATTCGCCATAGGGCAAATAGCCCAACGTGACCCGATTGCCCTGTGCAGCAAGCCCCAATGCCAGCATGGCGGCGTGTTCAATCCAATAGTGCAAGCTGGCAAAAATGAAGATATGTCGCCCGGTCGGCTGTGCTGCCGAAGCAAGGCGAGCGGCCTCTTCCATCAATTGCGGAATATGATCTTGCAGGCGCTTGAGCGAAAAGCGGGTAATCGGTCGCCCATTCTGACGCAGCAACCAATACAACTCAGCTGTAAAGGGCACCTCACCCAAAAACCGTTTCAGAACTTGTTTCGTTGTCATTCTTGCACCGCCTCGATGCTCCAATCCAAGCGCGGCCGCACCGCCCCCAAGCGAGGTTCTGGCCACTGCATTCCCGGGGCTCCCGCCGCATCCACACTAAAGGTCAGCGCCTGTTCATCCTGAAAATAGCGCCGCACCCGGTAAGAGCTGGCATTGACGCCCAACACAAACCGCCCCTCATTGAGCAAATCAGCTGGCAATCGGCAACGACTGACGTAATGCCCAGCCGGGCGCACAGACAATTGCTCAAACAAAGCGGGCTCATCGGTATCAAACGTGGTAAAGACGGCTTCACCACGCGTACTCATCAAATACAAACCAACGCGCAAACCGGTCACCGGTGCATCCAACGCATATTCAATCTCCACATCCGCGGGCTCAACCGAACGGATGGTATCTACCACTCGCCCCTGTGCGTTGCGCAGACGAATGGCCAACGGGCGGAAGGGCGCCGCGCTGGCCGGCACCTCGTCCGCCGTCCAGGTGCGCTCGCCCATTTGAGCATAACCATTGGAAAGGTATACATCCACCGCCTGCGGTGTGGGGGCACGCAGCACCAGGCGTCCCTTATCAATCACCAGGGCTTCCTCGGTCAGGCGCAAAATGGCCGACATGTTATGGCTGACGAACAACACCGTCCGCCCCTGACTGGCCACATCGCTCATCTTGCCCAGGCACTTGCGTTGAAACTCCGCATCCCCCACAGCAAGCACCTCATCCACCACCAAAATCTCCGGCTCCAAATGCGCCGCCACAGCAAACGCCAGGCGCAAATACATGCCGCTCGAATAGCGTTTGACCGGCGTATCAATGAATTTTTCCACATCCGAAAAGGCAACGATTTCATCAAACTTGCGCGCAATTTCGGCACGGCGCATGCCCAGAATGGCGCCGTTCAGAAAAATGTTCTCGCGCCCGGTCAACTCGGGGTGAAAGCCTGTGCCAACCTCAAGCAAGGAACCCACCCGGCCGTGAATCTCCGCAAAACCCTCCGTAGGATCCGTTACCCGACTGAGGATCTTCAACAGCGTGCTTTTGCCCGCCCCGTTGCGGCCAATCACACCCAGAACCTGCCCGGCGCGCACCTCAAACGAGACATCGCGCAGCGCCCAAACCGTCTCCTGCATCGTATCGGAAGAGCCGCCAAACGCATCGGCCAGCTTATCCCGTAGAGTCTGATAGCGCAACACCGGCGCCCCCAAACGATAGCGCTTGCCAATTCCTTCGACACGAATCGCTAGATCACTCATGCGTTATACCATATCCGCGAACAGGCGCTCCATGCGCCGGAAGTAAAACAACCCGCTGATCAAAATCAACAGCGAAATGCCAGCCGAAAGCGCCAACATCGGCAAAAACGTTGCCTGCGGCTGCACCCCCAACAAAGCCCAGCGGAAGCCTTCCACCACGCCCGCCATCGGGTTCAACGCATAAATCAGCCGCCAACGCTCACCGACAGAGCTGGCAGGATAGATGACCGGGCTGATGAACATCCAAAACTGCGTCAAAAACGGGATGACATAGCCGACATCGCGATAGAGCACATTCAGCGCCGAAAGCCACAGCCCAACCCCCAAGGCCGTCACCAACGCCAACAGCACCAACAGCGGCAAAGCCCACACCGTCGCGGTCGGCCAAACGCCATAATAGACCATCATGCCCAGCAACACCACGAAGGCGATTGCAAAATCCACCAAACCGGAAAGGATCGAGGCCAGCGGCAAAATGAGGCGCGGAAAGTAAATTTTGGTGATCATGTGACTGTTGGCCACCAGCGAACGACTCGCATCATTCAGCGCCTTGGCAAACAAGCCCCATGGCAGCAGCCCGGCATAGGAAAAAATCGGGTAGGGCAAGCCATCCGAAGAAACCCGCGCCAGGTTCCCAAAGAAAATCGTAAAGACCACCATGGTCAAGAACGGTTCCAAAACTGCCCAGCTGACGCCCAACAGGGTTTGCTTATAACGCACCTTCAAATTGCGCCAGGTGAGGAAGTAGATCAGCTCTCGATAGCGCCACAAATCGCGCAAATTGACCGCCATCCAGCCGCGCGCCGGGCGCAGATAGGTGACCGGCAAAGTCGCTTTGGTGACAGTCAAAGGATCTTTCATCACGCAGCAGCTCCGGAACGAGATTGCAGGTACCAATCAATCGTGCGGCGCAACCCTTCTTCAAACTCCATTTGAGCACGGAAGCCAAAGAAACGTTCTGCGCGGCTCGTATCCAGTGCGCGACGCGGCTGCCCATTCGGCTTGGTTGTATCCCACACCAGGCGGCCCTCAAAACCGGTCAGGCGGGCAATCAACACGGCCAGGTCCTTGATGGAAATCTCGCGTCCTGAGCCCAAATTGACCGGATCAGCGCCATCATAAGCTTCGGAAGCCATGACAATGCCCCGCGCCGCATCTTCAACGTACAAAAACTCGCGCGTCGGCGAACCATCGCCCCATAGCACAACCTCCTCGCGCCCGGCTTCCTTGGCCTCCACACACTTGCGAATCAGCGCCGGAATAACGTGCGAACTGTTCGGGTCAAAATTGTCGCCCGGACCATACAAATTGACCGGCAAAAGGAAAATGGCATTGTAGCCATATTGTGCCCGATAAGCCTGCGCCTGCACGAGCAACATCTTCTTGGCCAGGCCATAAGGAGCATTGGTCTCTTCCGGGTAACCATTCCACAGGTCATCCTCGCGGAATGGCACCGGCGTAAACTTGGGGTAAGCGCAGACTGTGCCAATGGCAACGAACTTTTCCACCCCAGTCCGCCAGCTCTGATGCATCAGCTCCACGCCCATCATCAAATTGTCGTAGAAAAACTCCGCCGGATGCTCTCGATTGGCACCAATCCCGCCAACATGCGCCGCCAGGTGAATGATCAACTGCGGGCGGGCATCGGCCAACATACGGCGGATATCGTCCGGGCGCGTCAGATCATAATTGTGTTGCATTGGCACAAAAAGGTTTTGCTCGGTCACCCCACGCCGACGCAACTCCGCCTGAACGAAGCGCCCCAAAAAACCAGCCCCGCCGGTCACACACACACGACGATCTTGCCAAAAGTGATTTGAACTCAAAGCAACTCCTTTCTGTCATCCTGCAATGAACCGTCCCCCTCATCCTTCCAAAAGACCTTCAAACCGCCCACCAGCAAAACCGGCGCCCCCTCATCCACCAGTTCAAAGCCCTGCTCCAGGCAGGTCAGGCGGGCCACATCCGCCACATCGCCTTCGCCTTCCAGGCACAGGCGGGTAATCCCGCGCCCGCGCGCCTCGGTCAACAACGTCAGCGTGCGCTGCCGCACCAGGCGATACAGCTCAAACGAAGACTGAATATAATCCAGCGTCAAGCGAGCGCGCAACGCCAGGCCTTCCGGCGTGATGATATAGCGCAGTTTCCGCCGTTCCACACGGCGAACCTTGACATACCCTTTTTCCACCAGGCGTTTGAGATGCCAGTTGATCGTGCCAATTGCTACCCCAATCTGCTCAGCCAATGAAGCTTGTGTGGCATCAGGATTGTTTTCAATTTGTTCTAAAATAACCAGGTCGCGGTGATTTTCGTTTGAGAGGGTCATAAAGCAATTCCAATATTCAGTAACTGAATTATAACCGCGCCCCGCCATCCGGTCAAGGGCAAGTTTGTCGAATTTGATGTATAATCAGCTCAACCCCGCACAGGGTTTGAACCCCATGGCAGAATCCGCTTCAACCAACCTCCGTCGCGTAGACCCGCGCACTGACCTCAGCGGCATTGCCGACCTGATTGAGCTGTGCTTTGCCCAACAAATGGACGCGGATGGACGCAATTACCTGCGCAAACTGCGCGAGGCGGCACGGCGCGGCTCTGCCACACTTGGATTGCCAGCCGGGCAAGGGTTCGTCTGGATAGAAGATGGCCGCATCGTTGGCAACGTGACCCTCATCGCTTACTTTGACAACCTGCGCCCCATTTATCTGATTGCCAACGTCGCCGTCCACCCCGACTTTCGCCAACGCGGCATCGCCCGCCAGTTAACGCAGGCGGCAATGCAAGCGGCGCAATCTGCCGGCGCAACCGTTTGGCTGCACGTGCGTGAAGATAACCCCATCGCCATTCAGCTTTATCAAACCCTGGGGTTTGTGGAACAGGCGCGCCGCAGCACCTGGAAGCGCGATCAATTTGTGCCGCCGCCCCCTCCGCAGCCCACCATCATCGTCCGTCGCCGTCAACCCGCCGATTGGCCGCGGCAACGCATGTGGCTAGAAGAAACCTACCCCCCCAGCGTGCAATGGAATTTACCCTTTCGCCCCGATAATCTGTCCCCCAGTCTATGGCGCGGCTTATGGCGTTGGTTGAACAATCAAACCGCCCGGCAATATATCGCCTGGCGCGGCACCACCATGCTCGGCAGCCTGGCCTGCGAAGAAACGACCAGTTACGCGGATGTGTTATGGCCCGCCTGTCCCCCCGGCACAGAAGAAAACGATGTGTTGCTCAGCCTGCTAGCCCATCTTTCCCCTCGTCGCCCGCTCATCGTCAACTACCCAGCGGAGCGCGGCGCAGCCGCCTTTTTGGCCTGCGGTTTTGAACTGCAACACACCTTGCTGTGGATGAAAGCCTGACGCTTGCAACGTTTTTTCAATTGGTGCGTAGATACAGGAAGACAGATCAAACCCTGTCCTATGCTGACAGGGTACAATGCAAGCAAAGGAGTTGAAAATGAAGAACTTTCTGATTCGCTTAGGCATCAATGCGGTTGCTCTCTATGTGGCCGTTGCCATCCTAAACGGTTCCTACCTTTACCCACAGACCGAATCGTGGCTCGATTTTATCTGGCTTGCGCTCATCTTTGGCGCAGTCAACGCCCTGATCAAACCGCTGCTGGTGGTTTTAAGCTGCCCGTTGATTGTCCTGACGATGGGGCTTGGCACCCTGCTGATCAATGCCGCCATGTTTGCCCTGGCCGGCTGGGTTGGAACTCGATTTGGCGTCGGCTTTGAGGTCAATGGCTTTCTGGGAGCTTTCTTCGGTGCACTGATTGTCAGCGCCGTCAGCTTCTTCCTTGGCATGATCTTCAAAGAAGAAAGACGCCCCCGCCGCAAGCACCATTAATTTTTTTTCTGACCGATCATCCGCCGCAAAAAAAAACAGGGCTGCCCGTTGTTGGCAGCCCTGTTTTGACTCTCTATTGTTGGGGCAGGCTAAAACGCAGCAGCAAATTATTGGCCGCGTCCGTTACCCAAACCCGCCCGTCACCATCCACGGCAACCCCGCTCGGCAGACCAAAGCCATCCGGCAACGTGCTATATTGCCCCCAGCCGCGCAAGAATTTGCCATCCGGTTGGAACTGCAAAACACGATAATTCTCCGGGTCTGTGACAAAGACCGTGCTATCCTTACCCAGGGCTAAGAAGGGCTTGTTTTCCAGGGATTGACCCTCCCAGCCTTTTACCGGCCATTCCATCACCGGCAAGTACAGCCCATTTCCGCCCGCCGAGAAAGTTTGCACGCGGTGATTCCAGGTATCGGCGACAAACACCAACCCCGAAGGCGCAACCGCCAGGCCAACCGGCTCATCAAATGCACCGAGCTTCATGCCTACCTCACCAAACTGCGTGATGTAATCGCCGTTGGGGCTGAAAACAAGCACACGCTTGTTGCCCGTATCGGTCACCAACACCCGCCCGGCCTCGTCAATTGCCACACCGCGCGGCCCCCAAAACGCACTGCTTGAGCTCGCCTGACCAAACGTCCCCCACATGTTAATGAACATGCCATCGGCAGTAAAATGCTGAATGCGGTGATTCCAGGTATCGGCCACGTAAACCGAACCGTCCAGGCCAACGGCAATGCCCCAGGGCTCATTAAAGGTGCCGGCAGGCGCAGCACCTGCTTGCGTCGTTTCGGCAAAACTGCCCCAAACCTGCAACAACCCGCCCTGCGCGTCCAAATGCAAAACACGATGGTTGCGCGAGTCGGCCACATAGAGCGTGCCATCCGGCGCAACAGCAATGCCGCGCGGTGCATTGAACTGCACGGCATCGCCCGGCTGCCCAACGACAAGGTCAGGCGCATAGTTAAACATCTGTTCCGCATAGGGGTCGGGTTCGGGAACATTCTGCACCGGCTGCGCACCATATTCCCAAATCTGCGCCGCAATGTCCTTGCGCACATACATGCGCATACGATCCGCCGGATCCCAATTTTCCAGCGTCAGGGTTTGGCTGCCCGTCAGAGCGGCATAGCGCTTGTAATCGCGGTTAAGCCAAATATCGAAGATTGCCGCCCGGCGCTTTGGGTCAGAAATATCTTGCCACAGGCGTTGCCAGGTCAGGTTGAAGTAATCCTGATTCGGCCACCACAAGCGCATGTATTGGAACATGATGTAATCGTCGCGCACCAATGGCTCTACTGCGGCCACATTCGTTTCACCGACAATGATCACAGCTGCTTCTTGCAGATCGCGGGTTGGCTTATCCGAGAACCACCGTTTGTTCGGGTAATCACGGAAATACCACCAATAGGGATACAACGCAGCATTATCATAGGCAACGATAATATCCTTACCGCGCGTCGTGCGGCGCGAGATCTCTTCCACCTGCGCCAAAACATCTTTTGGCCCACGTGCCGCGTGTGCGTAGACCAGATATTCCTTGGCTGTGTCATAATTGATATACGAGGCCATGAAAGCCGCTCGCGCCGTCAACACAGTCACCACACCGAAGAAGAAGACCGTGACCACGCGCAAAATATCCTTGGCGCTCCAATCGCGCGTCAGCGCCACCAACCCGCCACTGGAAGCCGCCAGCATCAGCGCAGCAAACAAGAAATTAGAAGTGGCGTTAAGCTGTACGATTTCATTGCCAGCAAACGGCGGCTGATCACCCAACAGACTGCCCAACAACCCCGCAAACGAAAGCAAGAAAACCGGCGTTAGCAACGCCACCAACACGCCATTGCGCGCCAACAAGCGCCGCCATGGCGTTGTATCCACCAGATAGCCCACACCCCACCCCGCAGCAAGCAGCATCGGCAACGTGATATGCACCGTCAGCCAGGGCATCTTTTCACCCGCCAGGCTGTAGGCGACCAGGCTCAACACGGACCAAAACAGCAGCAAGGCCATCGTCGGGATGGGCTGACGCTGCGGTTGATAGGCCATCATCGTTGCACGATACACCTCGGGCATGGTCTCATCCACATCCTGCAGTGGCGCATCCGATTGTTGTGGCGCATGAGCAGGCGAATCGCCCGGCAGCGTGGCAAATTTATTGTGTCGAAGCGCATAATAAACCGCCAAAATCAGCCCCAAAACCGCCAGGAATTCGTAGATCGGCATTTGAATGAGGGCGTAGAAATACCACGGCTGACTGCCGCGGAATTCGCCCTGTTGTGACAACCAATAGCCCAATGCCCCAACAATGCCGGTGAAAAAGCCTTTGCCATTGGTGAAAAAGGTCGTATAGAGCACGGTGAAAATGGCATAAAACACGGCCGCGTTGCCAAGCCATAATCGCAAATTCCAGGTGTAGCCAATGCCAATTGCAATCAACACCAAAACCAACAAAAAGATAGAAGTGCGCACCAGCCCCGCTGCGCCATAATCGAGCGGGTTCCAATCGAGCCCCAACAGCGACCCGACCATCTTGATCGGGAAAGCGGTCAGCTGCGGCAAAACCAGCGTCGTCACCAGCAGCAACATCTCAAACGAACGCAAGGCACTGAGCGCCTTCCAGCTGAGCGAACGGATCAGCAACACCAACGCCGCCCCACCCGCCCCGGTAGCGACCAACACAGCCAACACAGCAGCGATCTCATAAGCACGCGTCACAGTTTGCGGATCAATCTTGCGAATGCGCGCATCATAGGCTGCCAGGCCAACCGCCAGAACGACCATCAACAGCGCAAACAGCAATAGCACCAAGGCTTTCAGGATGGTACGACGCGTGTCCTCCGGCAGATTTTGCGCCAGGTGCAACAAATCGCGCACCACCAGCAACAGCAAGAACATCATCAAAATCGCCGTGTAAATGAAAGAAGTCTCTTTCGTGCAAAAATGCAGCGCCGTCACCGTGGTCAGCAAATATAAGGTACTATGCTTGCCCTTTTCCAGATAATGCAACACGGCATAGATGGTCAACACGCCAAACAAGCCGACAAACGCCTCGTTGCGCGTGTAGCGACCGTAGAACAGCATATAGGGCGAAATCATGAAGAACAGCCCCGCCAACAGCGCCCCAGCCCGCCCCAAATACGGACGGAATAGAAACAGCACACAGGCCACGGTCGCAATGCTGAACAAGGCAGCTGGAATGCGGGCGCTGAAATCGCTGTCGCCAAACAAAAAATAAGACAGCGCCAACAAATGGAATTGCATCGGGCCATGCGTCACCGGGTCGTGTGCATAGCCGCGCCCCTGATACAAATCATACGCCGGCACAACATGATTGACCTCATCATGACTCATCACCCGTTCGCCCAAGATGTAGAAACGGCTGAAAATCGTCACAATCAAGATCAACACCACCAACAACCGTTCCACCGTCAGGCGGGGCAATTCGTTGAAAACAGGCTGGTCTAGCCAGGTCAGTTGATCCGATGAAGTCACCGGACGCTTTACATCTTCTTCAGCAGAAAGGGTCATAGGGTAAATTCCCAAAAAGTAGAATAGAGAACTTTACAATCCCCTATACTTTACTGTAAAGTCGCGTTTCTGACAAGTGTCCAACACAGAGGACACCTGTTTTTTTTAAAACAAACATGCCCCCAAGGGGACTCGAATGACACCCCCTCAACGGGGGCACCTGTTTTTATCTACAAAAAAAACATGCCCCCAAGGGGGCTCGAATGCCATCCCCTCAACGGGGACACCTGTTTTAAAAAAGAATATGCCCCCAAGGGCACTCGAATGACATCCCCTCAATGGGGACACCTGTTTTAAAAAAGAATATGCCCCCAAGGGGACTCGAATGACATCCCCTCAATGGGGACACC
>JAIWNK010000164.1 GCA_020216845.1 Anaerolinea sp.
CCTTTTCTTTTGGGCGGCCTTACAGGTCGCCCTTACGCTTTAAGCGCTAAGCGCATCTTGAGGTTGCCGATCCCCCATTGAGGGGGCGGCGTTGCTTGGGGCGGCAGGGCAATCAGTTTTCGCGGTCTTTTTTCCAGCGCGACGGGTTGTTTTGAATATATGCAGCAATGCGCCGCCATTCTTCTTCGTTGCGCACAATGTGTTCATAATAATTGCGCTGCCAGACGGACGCGCCGGGTGTGCCGCGTTGTTGGTTAATCCGTTTGGTGACGGCCGATTTAAACGAACCCACGATGGATGAAACGGATTGACGTTGTGGCCCGCGCGCCGGTAGGGGCGACGCATGCGTCGCCCCTACGTGCGTCGCCCCCATATTTGTCGTCCCCATATTCGTCATCCCCACATTCGTCATCCCCACATTCGTCATCCCCACATTCGTCGTCCCCACATTTGTCATCCCCACATTCGTCGTCCCCACATTCGTCGCCCCCACATTCGTCGTCCCCACATTCGTCGTCCCCACATTCGTCGCCCCGGATGGATTCACCAACACGATAATGCCATGAACATGATTCGGCATGACCACAAATTCATCCAATACCGCATTCGGAAAATGCGCCGGGATTTCAACCCAACATTGCCACACAATTTGCCCCCATTCATTCAATTGCATTTTCCCGTCTACAATCGAACCGAACAGGCTAACGCGATCCTGCGTGACAATGGTGATGAAATACGCCCCCGATTGCGAGTAATCATACCCGGCAAGGCGAATGCTACGGCGGTGATGAACAGGCAAGTTATCCGGCATGTTGCAGCTCCTTGTAGCGAACCGGTCAAGCATCGGTCAGGCAGCCCGAAGTCGGCCGAAAGCGGCTTTGCCCCGATTCACAATCGGGCAAAGTGCGTTTTGAGCGCAGCTTCCAGGCGCGCCATCGCATCAATCATGGCGTCTTGAAGCGCATCCCAGTTTTCCTGGTCAGGAAGTCCACCGTGCCCATGAATCAGATAAGCAATGCGCGACGCACGCTTCTGGTCCAAACGCTGCCATTCCAATGGCGCGCCAAAACTGGCTTCGATCTCGTTTTTGTGCTTCAAGAGCGCGTCGAAATAACGTTTGTTTTTGTCAACTTCCAATGTATCAATATAAAGTTCCACCCGCGCATGATCCATGAGAACGACATAGGCCCAGGTAACCCCGCTCTTCCCGGCGCCAGCACTTACCCATTGACCTTTGCTGGGGGAGATATTGGCAAACACGGTAGACTTTTGCTTCGCCTTTGTCAACAAGCCTTGCCAAAACTCCTGACATAAAATGTGATGGTGTGCCAGTTCCTTGCGCTGTTCGCCGATTCGGCGGCTCTCCGCACTTGGGCCAGCAATGACCGTGAAAAGCGGCGCAGGCGGGGAGTCATCAATGCGCACCGCTTCGACCTGAAGCAGGTAAAAAGAGGTGTCGTCGGGCAGGGTTTCGTTGAGCCAGTGCACCGCTTTTTCGTGTTCGGGGCGCGGTTGGCTGGTAATCCAGATCGCTGTTTTGGCATCATGGTTGCTCATGTAAGTAATCAGTTTGCCCAAATGGTCGTGATCGGTGCGATCCAGTTGATTTTCGATGACGACCTGATTGCCATTTTCATCTTCCGCCAGGATGTCCACGGCAAAATCTCCGGCAGCAGCCTCGGTTTGCACCAGCAAGAGGTGCAAACCGGTGAGTTCGGAAAGCAGGTCAAGGTTTTCTGCCAGCCAGCGGGTAAAGTTCAGGGCTTCGTGATGCCAAACTACACGCAGGGGAACACGGGTGAGACGGGCTATGGGCTTCATGGCGGCGGTTTCTCCGGTTTAAAGGACTAAATGTTATTCCACGCACCAATCATGCAAACCCTGAGAAAGGTATGCACAACGCTGTATTTTATTTGCCTGGTAGGAGCATTAAATGGGGTTGAAGTGGTCAAGAATTGAAGCATTGGTTCCGAGATTCATTTTTCGTAGCAAAAACCCTCAATGGATAGACTGTAACATTTTGGCAAACTCTCCTGTCTGTGAAACCAAAATGTACAGTTTGGGCTGATCTTCAACCAACTGCCCATGCGCTCAGCACATCCGCACCCCAAGCCCTTGCCCAAGGCAAACACGCCTTGAGGCGATGATTTAAGCATACAAGAAAAGCCCCATTTTGTCAAAGCGCTGCGGCCCAAAGAGCCGTGCCCCCACCAATCCGCCTCGTCAGCGAGCCGGGGCTGTCGCCAACTTCTGATACAATACTTTCATCCATCCTTTTCTATGCGAGGCAAGCATGAACCTTCTTTTGGCACTTGCGCCGGTTGTGGTCATCTTGTTGCTGCTGACCCTGCGCCGCATGGCAGCAGACCTGGCCGGGGCGATTGGCTGGGCGCTGACCCTGCTGATTGTCTGGCTCTATTTCCGCACCCCCTTGCTGATTGCGCTGCAAGTCAGCCTGGCCGGGGTTGTTGCTTCCCTGCCCATCGCCCTGATGGTTGTCACCTCCATCTTTCAGATTACGCTGATGCAAGAGACAGGCGCCATCCGGCGCATTGTGGCACTGATCAAGACCATTTCGCCGCGCGATCAGATCGTTCAAATCATGATCATCAACGTCGGCATCGGCACGCTGCTCGCCGCCATGGGCGCAACGCCGGTCTCCATCCTGCCGCCGATCATGCTTGCCCTGGGCTATTCCTCGCTGGTTGCCATTGCCCTGCCGGCCATCGGCTATGATGCGCTCTGCACCTACGCCCTGCTCGGTGTGCCGGTTGTGGTCTTTTCCAACTTTGTCGGTCAGCCGGTCAACGAAGTGGGGCACTACTTTGCCCGCTACATGCCCGTCATCAGCACCTGCATTGCCCTCGGCATGTTGTGGATTGTGGGGGGCTGGAAGCTGCTATGGAAAGGGTTGCTGCCGGCCCTGCTCACAGGTCTGACAGCCGGCGGCATTGCCATCGGCATGAATGCCCTTGGCCTGGTCACGCTGACCGGCATCGCCGCCGGTTTGGGGGTTGTGTTGGTCATGCTTGCCTACCTCAAACTTTCCGGCAAACCGCTGCGCGACCCGGCCATCCTGACAGACAGCGATCAGCAAGCCATGCGCAGCATGTCGCTTGGACGGGCCCTCTCCCCCTGGATGATTTTGATCGCCTTCTCGTTATTGGTCAATGCGCCCTTTTTGCCCTTCTTCAAGCTAACCTTCAGCACCTGGGCCATGCCGCTGGAGATCATCCCCGGCGCGCCCGAAAAGCTGCGCCTGTTCTGGCAGGCCTATTTTTGGATTCTGATCAGCAGCTTGTTGGCCCTGCCGTTCCTCCGCCCCGGACGCGCCATATGGCGCGTCACCCTGCAAAAATGGTCACGGCGCTGCCTGCGTCCCGCCCTGGCGGCGGCCATCTTCTTCGCCATTGCCTTTCTTTTCAACCATTCCGGCAAGGGCAGCGACTGGCTGCTGACAGACCCAAGCCGCAACATGGTGCAAGTCATTGCTGCGGCTTCGGCACAGGCGTTCGGGCGCGGCTACCCGTTGGTTGCGCCCTTCCTCGGCCTTCTGGCGGGCTTCATCAGCGGCTCCGAGGCTTCGGCCATTGCCATGTGGACGGGCATCAACCTTTCCACCGCCGAAAAGATCGGTGCGCTGGGGCTGCTCATCGCCGCCTCAGGCGGCATTGGCGGCGGCTTGGCCAGCGTCATCTCCCCGGCCAAGCTGCAAAACGCCGCCGCGACGATTGACCGCATCGGCGACGAAGGCCGCGTCATCCCGATGGCCTTCGTCATCTCGCTGGTCATCACTGCCGTATGCGCCGTGATGACCCTGCTCTGGGCCTTCTAACCCGCCGCAACCGGCAGCGCGGCCAGGCAAATCAGCAATGCGGCCACAAACAGCCCCCGCCCAAGCCAACGTTGCCATGGGCTGACAACAAACAGGTTCTCCTCGACCAGGAAGACAAGGCGCGAGGCCAAATAGAGCATGGAAAACATCACCCCGGCCCCCAAATAGCCCAAGGCCCTTGCATTCGCTTCAATTGGCGGCACAGTCGCCGCCAGATAATCCCACGTGCTGGTGAAACCGGTTGCCGCACCCAGCAACAGAAGCAGCTCTGCCACCATTTCCAACAGCCCGCTGAACGGCCAACGCTGTAACATGCTTTGCAGCCCTGGCCACCTGGGAGGCCGATAGCTCGTCGGCTGATAAATGAGCTTCAGGATCGTACCCTCCTTGAGGATCATCAAAAAGAACAGGGCCAAAAGCAACCCCCCGCCCTCGTTCTGCTGCACACGATAGCCAAAGACGATGCAAATCGTCATCAGCAGCAGAAAGACATACAAAAACCGGAACAGGCCCGTTGCCCCCAAGAGCAGCAGATTTGCGATCGGCAGCGCGGCCCCATGGCTGGGTCGCCGCGCAAGACAGGCAAATTTGATTTGCGCCCCCACCCATTCCACCCCCTGTGCCGCAATCAGCATCAGCCCCATCGGCACATCTGCGGCGCCATAGGCAGTGGCGAACAGCTCCTTGCGCAACAGCACCGGGTGAAGCCACTGCAAATAAGCCAGGAATAATACTGCCGACCACACGCTGCGCCAACGATAGGCCCAGCCAACGATCAGGGCACCCATTCTCCTATCTCGCTCCAGGCATAAGAAAGGTGCGACGCCAACGGGTCTTTCAGTTTGCGGCGCACGCGACGATGCACCCACTCCAACAGCGCCAGGCCGCCCAGCTCATTCAAGCGTTTGCCAATCTCACGGGCGCGCACATGCCGGCATTGCGCATTGAAAGGCGAGCCCGGACGCTCAGACAGAAAATCATCCTTGTGTCCAATCTCGATCAGCTCCTGCAACAAGCGCTGCACCTCGCCGCGCGCCGCCGGCGCGCAAGGTGCAGCACCGAAGAAATCTTCCAAAATACCCATCGCGACCTCCATCAACAATTACAGATAAAAAATTGTATCACACGCTTGCAAATTTATGCTACAAATAAGTCATGCGCTGGATTTATCTTTCCCCTCATTTGGATGATGTCGTCCTCTCGTGCGGCGCCATCGTCTGGCAACAAGTGCAAGCCGGGCACAAAGTGGAGATTTGGAGCATCTTCGCCGGAGATCCCCCCGAAGGCGACTTGCCGCCCTTTGCCCTGACCCTGCACGAACGTTGGCAAACCGGCCCGCAGGCTTATGCCGTGCGCCGTGCGGAAGACCGCGCCGCCTGTGCCGTGTTGGGTGCGCAGGCGCGTCACCTGCACTTTGCCGATTGCATCTACCGTCGCCTGCCCTCCGGCGAGCCGCTGATTGCCGAAAACGAGCAGCTGTTTGCCCCGCTGCACGCGCAAGAAGCGCCGTTGCTGCAAGAAATCAGCGATTTGCTTGCCGCCTATCTGCCGCGCAACGCCATGCTGATCAGCCCGCTTTCCATTGGCGGGCATGTAGACCATCGCCTGGTGCGCGCCGCCGCCGAGCGCCTCGGTCGTCGCCTGGGCTACTATGCCGATTATCCCTACGCCATCACCCGCCCCACACAAGTCGGTTCCCAAGCCGCCGGGCGAGCACGTCATTTTCCCCTGCCCCCGCCCGCCCTACAGGCCTGGATGGATGCCATTGCCTGTCACGTCAGTCAGCTAAGCACCTTTTGGCCAAGTGAAGCAGCCATGCGGCAAGAACTGCAAGCCTACGCTGCCCAAGGCGGAGGACAAACGCTTTGGTTTCAACCCTGCCAAAGAACTATTTACAAAAATCATCATCAAAACTCCCCTTAAAAAGCCCTTTTCTTTAACATTTTAAGGTATAATGAAATGACATAGACATCATGTTAGCAGTCTCCAGGAATTCCCCGAAACGCACCATCTCAATGAACGAAGTGATCCATGAAAACAAAAATTTTGCTCATTGAAGGAAAGCACTCTGATCACCCTTCTTTTGTCAGCGGTCTGACCAAGAAGGGTTTTCAGGTGGAAAGCGTTCCCAACGGGAATGCGGCCCTCAAACGCATTCACGAAGCGCATCCGCACCTGCTGATTGTAGATGCGGCTTCGTTGCGCACAAGCGGCACGCGCATCTGTCAGGCGCTGCGGCGCGCTGCGCCGGGCATTCCGCTGCTTGTCATCCTTGAAGAAGCCGCTCTGGAAGATAAAAAGCTCCAGGCGGATGCTGTCTTGCACCTGCCGTTCACCCTGCAAAAATTGGTCAACCGCATTCAACCATTCCTGCCCACCGCTCCGACCAACCTGTTGCAGGCCGGGCCGATCCAACTGGATATCCAAAACCATGTTGTGCGCTGCTACAACCGCCAAACACGCCTGACGCCGCGGCTGATGACCTTGTTGCGCATGTTGATGGAACACCCTGGCGAGGTGATCGAGCGCGAAAAACTCTTCCGCGAAGCCTGGCAAACCACCTACGCCGGCGATATGCGCACCCTGGATGTACACATCAGCTGGTTGCGCCAGGCCATCGAAGAAGACCCGCGCAACCCGCGCCTGATCAAAACATTGCGCGGCCAGGGCTACCGCTTGGATGTTGAAAACTTTGATACGCCAACGCAGCCATTGGTGACGCAAGAAAGCACAGAAATCACCCAGGTTCTATAAAAAAAGCAGGGCTGCCTCATTCGGCAGCCCTGTTGCTTACCCAAACTTGCCTGGCCAGGAATGGCCGGTTTAGCCGAAGCCCAACCCCTTGACCAGCGCCAGCAGCAAGCCGCCGGCAATCACCGAGCCAAGCTGCCCAGCCGTGTTCGAGCCCATGGCGTGCATCAGAATAAAGTTGCTGAAATCTTCATCCTGTGCCATCTTGGCAGAGATGCGCCCGGCCATCGGGAAGGCGCTGATGCCGCACGCACCAATCAGCGGGTTGATCTTGTAGCCCGAAATGAAGCACATCAGCTTGCCAAACAGCAGCCCGGCAACCGTATCAATCACAAACGCCAGCAGGCCCAGCCCCAAAATCTTCAGCGTATCCCACTGTAAGCCTATCGCCGGGTCGAACAAGAATTTGCTCGCCGTCATGGTTGCGCCAACCGAAAGCCCCAAGAAGAGGGTGGAAATGTTGATGATTTCGTTCTGAACGGCCTTGTTCAACCGATCCACCACACCGCTTTCCTTGATCAGGTTGCCCAGCATCAACGAGGCAATCAGCGGGGCAGCATCGGGTGCCACCAGGCTAACGACAATGGTAACAATCACCGGGAAGAGCACCACCGCCAAATGCGGCACCGGAATGGGCGAATAATCCATGCGCACCAGGCGCTCGCGGCGCGTCGTCAGCAGCTTCATGATCGGCGGTTGGATAATGGGCACCAGGCTCATGTAGGAATAGGCCGCCACAGCCACCGGTCCCAACATATCGGGGGCAAGTTTGGTGGTGACGAAGATTGCCGTCGGGCCGTCAATGGCGCCAATCACACCAATCGAGGCAGCCTGATTCATATTGAAGCCCAGCCACAGCGCCAGCAGCAGCGTGCCATAAATGCCAAACTGACCCGCAGCGCCCAACAACACCATCTTCGGCTGCGAAAGCAACGGGCGGAAGTCAATCATTGCGCCCACGCCAACAAAGATGAGCAGCGGGAAGAGCTCAGTCTTGATGCCAGCACGGTAAATGATATTCATCCAGTTGTCTTGCAACTCCGCCGGAATGCCATCCCCAGCCGGCATGCCGATATTGGCAAAAATACAACCAATGCCAATCGGCAGCAACAAGACCGGTTCAATTTCTTTCTTGACCGCCAGCCAAATCAGCACACAGCCCACCAGCAGCATCACCCCGTTGGCCCAGGTGAAGGCCGATAAGCCTTTGGTGAGAAACATCAACACATTGGAGAAGTCCATTGCATCTCCTTGGGGTTAATCTTTGAACTCGACCAACGGCTGTCCATGCCGGACAGTATCACCGGCGCTGATCAACACAGAAGCAATGACGCCCTCACGCGAAGCGCGAATGATGTTCTTCATCTTCATTGCTTCCAGAATACACAGCTCCTGACCGTGCTTGACGGCATCACCGGGCTTGACCGCCACGCTGATAATCACGCCGGGGATGGGCGCGGTGACGGCCTTGCTGACATCTGCGACCACTGCGGGGGTCTCGGCACTCGTGGCCGCCACCGGGGGCGTCACAGACGCACAGCCAGGAAGCGACGCAGCAACGGGCGCTTCATCCGCCTCGGGCCAAACAGCAAACGTCTCGCCTTCGATCGTCGCAAGCACCGGGCGAGCAGACAGGTCGGCTACCTCAACTTCAAAAATTTGGTCTTCAATCTTGACGCGTATTTTCATCAGGCACCTCGATTCTTACGAGTGAACAGGCTGGCACGATCGCCCAAGACAGCTGCACGCCCGGCAGCCTGCCAGGGACTGACAGACACCGCGGATTGCTGCGGGCGCACCTGCGCCCGTTGCCGGGCCAGGGCAACCGCAACCGCCGCGGCTGCGGCGCGGGCCTTACGGCCATCCGGCGCAGCAATTGTTTCGGCAACAGGCTCACCGGCCTCTTCTTCATCTTCTTTTTCTTTTGCACGGATCGTCTCAAGCCATGCTGCACCGCGCACCATCAGGTACATCAGCCCCCACAGCAAGATGATCATGACAAAGACCAGGCCCATGCCAATGCCGGTGATGATCAAACCAGCAACGAAATTGCTCATGACAGGCTCCTGTTAGACCGGCATATTGCCGTGCTTGCGCGGCAGGGGCTGAGCGACCTTGTTGCGCAGGGCCGCCAAGGCAGCGATGACACGTGCCCGCGTCTCGCGCGGCTCAATCACATCATCAATGTAGCCGCTGCTTGCCGCCGCATAGGGGTTGAGGAAGCG
>JAIWNK010000165.1 GCA_020216845.1 Anaerolinea sp.
GCTCCAGGTCAACGGATCACCTTCCACATCCGCCGCAATCAACGTCAATGGCAGCGGCACATCTTCCGCCGTTGTCAGCGCCTGCCCCGTTGCGGTCGGCGCATCATTGACCGCCGTGACGGTGAGTGTCACCGTCGCCACATTGCTATCTGCCACACCGTCGTTGACGAAGAAGGTGAAGCTATCCGCGCCATTGTAATCGGGCGCCGGGGTATAGATCAGGTCGGGGGCCGTGCCGCTCAACGTGCCATGCGTCGGGCTGCCAACGCTCCAGGTCAGCGGGTCGCCATCCACATCCGCCGCAATCAACGTCAACGGCAGCGGCACATCTTCCGCCGTTGTCAGCGCCTGCCCCGTTGTGGTCGGCGCATCATTGACCGGCGTGACAAGGATGCTAATTTCCGCCGGAGAAGAGGTCAGGCTGCCGTCGCTAGCGGTATAGGTAAAGCTATCCGGGCCGTTGTAATCGGGCGCCGGGGTATACGTCAGGTTCGGCAAAACGCCGCTCAACGTGCCATGTGCCGGTTGGGTATAGTCCAGGGTCAGTGCATCTCCATTGAGATCCAATGCCGCCAACGTCAGATCCACCGGCGTTTCTTCGGCGGTCGTCAGGCTCTGCGCCTGCACCTGCGGCACCGCATTGAGCGCGGTTGTCGTCAGCGTGACCGTGCGCGAGGCGGGCGGCAGCACCCAGCGTAAGGAGCCAACCCAATGGCTGTTCAACGTCACCGAATCGGTCTGCCCGGCGGGAGTGAAAGGCGGAATGCTCACCTGCACAGTCACCGTTGCCGTTTGCCCCGGCAAAACTGAGGCGGTGAGGGACGGGGCAAACTCCGTCAGCCAAACAGGAGCAGCCGGAATGGTTTGCAGACCGGTCAGCAATTCGCCTGGCAAGGCGCCCGTATTGGTCAAGGTGAGGGTGTAGGTGACGGTTTGTCCAGGTTCAGCGGCCAATGCAGCCGGGGTAGCAGAGCTCTCAAGGTCATAATTGGGCGGCAGGGGCAAGTCGCGCCGCACAACCTGGCCGGCTTGCGGCGTAACTGGGAAGAGAGAGGTCACATAATGCTGCTTACTGGCCTGCAAGTTGGTGCTGCTCGTGCCGCTGACGAAAAGCTGATAGAAGCCATCGGCAACAAGTGGATCGTTGGGGGTGGGGACGCTCAGTGTACTTGCCCCGCCGGGCACATCGTGCTGTATGGCGACCGCGTTGAGGGGCGCGTTGTTGTTGGCATTCAGGCTATAACCGGCCACCAACCCACCGCTGATTGGCCGACAATCGCTGATGGCAAAATCATCCACATACCACCCCGGTTTGGTGGTGCCAAACAAGTTCCAATCGGACTTGAAGCGCAAGCGCAGCTTCACCTGTGGAACGGCATAGCTGGAATCCAGGTTGAGAGCGTGTTCTGTCCAGGTCAAGTCCACATTGCCATACACAGTGCCCTTGGTTGTCGTGCCCCAGGAATATTCACTGCCATACACATTCGTCCACGACGCACCGTTATCACGGCTGATTTGCAAGATGACGTAATCGAAGTCATCATACGTTTGCAGCCATTGCCACCACGAAATGCGCAAGCCCTGCCGCCCCGAAAGGTCTAAGGCTGTGTTGCGCGTCAGGTAGCTGCTTTCATCGTTGTTGTAATTGCCATTCAGCTTGGTCGCCCATACCTTGCTGCCAGAATGGGCGGCGTTGGGGCCACTGGTTGGGGTGCCCCAGCCCCATGAGCTGTTTTGGCCGCTAGCCCCAAAACCACCGTTATCCGCTTCGAAGTCGTTGCTCCACACCGTCATGCGCTGATAGCCCGGAGCGCTACAAGCACTTGCATTAATCAACAGGTTGTAATCGCGCGTGTTTTGTCCGGGCACGGGCGTCAGCGTATCGGTCAGGGGCTGATAGCCACCCAGCACCACCGGTTGCACCGTCAGGGTATAGGTTTGTGAACTATCCAAATTGGGAATGGTGTAAGCACCAGTGAAAGGGTCGCTATATACAACTTGCGTAGTTGGCCCAGAGACAGAAATCTGCGCATAGAGGGGGTAGCCCTGACCACTGCCATCGCGCACAAAGCCGGTCAGTGTCGCTACATCGCCATGCGGTGCGGCCAGAACGGGCTGTTGCAAACTCAGGCACAGTGCCAGGCAGCACAAAACAGACAGGAAAAGGGAAAGTTTCTTCATTCGGCACCTCCTCGGTTCAATGCTCGCTCAAAACCGGCAACTGCGAACGAGACTCAAACTGTCCATCGCCATCCAGGTCCAGTTCGAAGGGCAGCAGCTGATTCCACGCCCCGCTTAGTTTTAGCTGCGCCGTGCTGCCCGTGTTGGTTGGCAAAGCAGCGTAGAGCGCCTTGCCCTGCACCTCGTCTTGGACGAAATTCAACAGCTGCACTGTGACCCGACCACTGCGCTGTCCGCGCAAGCGAATGGTATACGTTCCGGTCGCCGGCAGCTTGAGCACCAGCCGATTGGTATCTTCCTGCTGATAATACAGCCCGGGGATTTCCTGACGCAGGCTCACCCGATTGTCCGCCGGCCCAGTCACCCGACCCTTGGCATCCACAACCCAGGCATCCACCGGCCCTTCGATGAGCAGCACCTGCCCGGTCAAGGGGACGGCTTTGGCAAATGGACCGGTGACAGCGCTGCCCGGATTGACCCATTGCAACTTGCTTGAGCTAAAAACGGCATAGGCGGCGTTCAACACAGCCGTATTCTTGGGCAACGTGCTATGATCCACCTCGTTAAAGAACATCAGTGTCGCCTCAGTGCTAAAGTCAACCGGCGGGGTCAAGTCCAGGTTGCGCATCTCAGCACTATGCAACGGCACAGTGCCATCGCCGTTGGCCATGATCGTGTTATACGATTCCTGACCAGGCTTCTGCTCCAGGTAGGTGATGGTCGGCAGATTGGTGCCGATCATCATATAGACCTCAACGCCATTGGTACTACCGTTCTGCCAGCCGACATTGAGCGGGGCGCGCCAGGCAACGCCCTCATCGGTCAAAAAGGCGTTGTGCGTGCGGAACAAATCCAGCGTTTGCGTCAGATTCAGATAGCTGCCGCCACGCTGAATATAGCCATTCGGGTACACGTCAAAAAAGCGCTCGCCGGGCGAAAGCTGATAGCCGGCCGGGAAGTTTTGCAACAGCTGATAGGTCGTCGCCGGGTTAGGGTTACACCCTGCAAGCGGCAATTCCAGGAAACAGCCCTCCGGCGCAAGCAACATTTGCGCAATTTTGGTCGCCCCAAAATAGGGTGTGCCCAGCGTCACCAAATGAGCCACCTTGGCCGCCCGCAGCGGATCGGCCAGGTACGTGCGCGCCACCGCCCCGCCCATGCTATGCGCCAGCAGATTGACCTTGCGCGCATCCGGGTTGCGGCTCAGCGCCAATTGGATGCAGCTATCCAACGTTTGATAGAGCAAATGATTGGGGTTGCTGTTGTGCGAAATCTGCCGCAGGTCACGCCGCCAGTCATAGGGGCAAACAAAAAAGGTTTGCCCTTCCACATAGCCCTTGTTCTGGAAGAATTGGATCGTCGTTTGATAGACATCCTGCGTGGCCACCGAGCGCAGAATATCCCCCTGCCGCACCGTCGTGTAGGCCGGGTTGGCAGGCTCAAACGGCGTATTGCCATCCGTCTGCAAGCGCGTCACCAACAAATGAGCGTCATCGCCCGACCACAACAAATCCCATGGATCCACCCATAGCTCACTATACTGCCCATTCAAATCAGGGTCATTGAGCAGCTGCGAACCGCCCACACCGGGTAGCAAGATGATCGGCAACACCGGCGACGGCAGGCTGCCGGCGTCGGTGCGCAAATCGTCTATCACCCATTGATTGGCCGATCCCGCAATGGTGACATGATGAATTTGTTGGCCAGAGGGCGCATCAATGCGCAACGTGGCAAGTTGCCCGGTCGCCGCATTGGCGCTGACGCTGGCGGAAACGATTAGCGTGTTATAACCATTGTAGCCATTCAACGTCACGGTCGTTGCCGTGCTGACCTGCACCTCGAAGAAAAGCGCGTTGCCCTCGGTCAGGTCAATCCGACCCTCGGATGCATCCGCGCCCAGCCAGGCAAAGCCATTGCCATTGCTAAAATAATCGCCGCCGGGATATTTGCCGTTATAGCGCGCCGTGCGCCAATCGCCATACACCCAACCGGCGCCAAAGTTTAGCCCGGACACACTTGTGCCGATTGCCTGACCATCCACACCATTTTCGAAAGC
This sequence comes from Anaerolinea sp., assembly GCA_020216845.1. GTDB lineage: Bacteria > Chloroflexota > Anaerolineae > Anaerolineales > Anaerolineaceae > JAIWNK01. The sequence continues at coordinate 4,238 of JAIWNK010000165.1, forward strand.
AATGGTCGCTGCATCTTGCACGGGCGCCGACTGTGCCACCGTTGGCGGGGAAAGGAACACACCGCCAAGCACACAAAGGGCCAAAAGAAAACGAACAATTGGCGTCATAAAAAAAAGACCTCCCATTGGTAATATGCGTTGTCGAAGCAGCCTGAACGATGAGCGGATTGTAGCACGAAACCGCTCAAAGCTCACGCTATTTTAATGTTAAAAAACCACCCAAAGTCAGAACAAACGTTCAAGCCCTTGCAAAATTAAAAATTTTATGATATGATACTTGCAACGTTGGGCAAGAAATCTACCTCTCTACAAATCCCTCCTACTGGAGAGATTTTTTCTTTCGTTTAAGGGAGCAAATCGAGTTTTTTGCCCCGACCTCATTCACCCTTACCCCAAGGAACGATGCCATGCCTGCAACCTTTTTGACCCGTGAAGGCTACAAGAAACTGCAAGACGAGTTAGAATACCTGCGCACCTACAAGCGCGAAGAAATCGCTCAGCGGCTGCACGAAGCCATGGAAGGCGGCGAACTGATTGAAAACGCCGAATACGAAGCCGCCAAGAACGAACAGGCTTTCACCGAAGGGCGCATCAAAGAGTTGGAAATGCTGCTCGCCTCGGCGCGTGTCATTGATGAAGGGGCAGCTGTTGAAATCGTCCAGGTCGGCTCGCAGGTCACCATTCAGGAAGAGGGCGGCGAACCCGAAACCTACACGATTGTCGGCGCAGCTGAGGCCAACCCGGCCCAGGGACGCATCTCGAACGAGTCCCCTTTGGGCAAGGCGTTGCTCAACCGCAAACCGGGCGACCGCGTGCAAGTAGATGCCCCCGCCGGTTCGTTCGTCGTCACGGTGCTCAAAGTGGCATAAGCTTCTGTCCGGCCAATGCGGCCCCGCCACATCCGGCGGGGCTTTTCTAAATCTTCAACCAAGAGGACTCATGCAATACAACGATCTGGAAAAAATTCGTGTCGAAAAAGTCAACCGCTTGCGGGCAAGCGGCAGCAACCCCTACCCCACGCGCGCCCACGTCACCCACACAGCTGCTCAGGCAATTGCTGCCTTCGAGGCCGCCGAAGCAGCCGGGAACGGCGAAGTCATCACCGTCTGCGTTGGTGGACGGCTGCGTTCGCTGCGCGCCATGGGCAAGCTCATCTTTGCCCACATTGAAGACCGCAGCGGACGGGTGCAACTCTTCCTGCGCGTCAATGAGCTCGGCGAACAGGCCCTGCAACAATTTCGCGAAGACCTTGACCTGGGTGATTTTATCGAGGCGCGCGGCAACATGTTCCGCACGCGCAGCGGCGAAGTCAGCGTTCAGGTGCAGGAATTTGCCCTGTTGGCAAAGGCAATCACCCCGTTGCCCGCCGCAAAAGACGAGGTTGTAGACGGACAGGTCGTGCGCCATGCCAGCCTGAGCGACCCCGAAACGCGCTACCGTCAGCGCTATGCTGACCTGGCGATCAACCCCGAGGTGCGCCAAATCTTCCGCACGCGCGGCAAAATCATTCAGGCCCTGCGTCAATTTTTGGATGAGCGCGACTTCCTCGAAGTGGAAACCCCCATTTTGCAACCCATCTACGGTGGAGCAGCCGCCAAACCCTTCGTTACCTATCACAATCAGCTCAAGCAAAACCTGTATCTGCGCATCTCGTTTGAACTATATCTCAAACGCTTGCTGGTCGGCGGGTTAGAGCGTGTCTACGAAATCGGGCGTGACTTCCGCAACGAGGGTGTCTCTTACAAACACAACCCCGAGTTCACGCAACTCGAATATTACATGGCCTATGCCGATTACCTCAAAATCATGCAAATGACCGAGGAAATGATCGCCTTCGTCTGTCAACGCGTGTTGGGCAAGTTAACCTTCACGTTCGACGGGCAAACGATTGATGTCACCCCGCCCTGGCGACGGGTGGATCTGCGGCAGGGGCTGATCGAAGCAACCGGCATTGACATTGCCGCCTGTCCAACCGCCGAAAGCCTGGAAGCAGCCATGCGCGCCCGCGGCATGAACCCCAAACCCGGTCAGGCGCGCGGCAAGCTGATTGATGGCCTGCTCGGCGATTATCTTGAGCCGACCTTCATTCAACCGACCTTCCTCTACAACTACCCGCGCGACATCTCCCCACTGGCCAAGAGCATGCCCGATGACCCCACCACAGTCGAGCGCTTTGAAGGCTTCATCGGCGGCATGGAACTGTGTAACGCCTTCACCGAGCTGAACGACCCCTTCGATCAGGAAGCGCGCTTCCTGGAAATGGGGCGCGCCTACGCCGCGGAAGACGAAGAACGGCACCCGATGGACGAGGACTATCTGCAAGCCATGCGCTACGGCATGCCGCCCAATGGCGGCTTTGGCATGGGCGTAGACCGCTTGACCATGTTGCTAACCGGTCAGCGCACCATCCGCGAGGTGCTGCTCTTCCCGCACCTGCGCGAAAGCAGCGACTGAGCAAACCATGCAAGGCGAACTCTTTGCCCCCGAACCGCTTGAGGTCAGCGAACTAAGCCGCTACCTGCGCAAATTGCTGGAGGGAGATGCCGCCTTGCAAGACCTTTGGGTGCGGGGAGAAATCTCCAATCTCTCACGGCCCACATCGGGGCATATCTATTTCACGCTCAAAGATGAACAGGCCGCCTTGCGTTGCGTCATCTGGCGCGCTCAGGCAGCGCGGCTGCGCGGCAGCCTGCAAAACGGTCTGCGCGTGGAGGCACACGGCGCCATCAGCTTATATGAGCGTGACGGCACCTATCAATTTTACGTCAACAGCGTGCGGCTCTCCGGCGAAGGGCTGCTCTATCAAGAATTCATGCTGCTCAAAGCCCGCCTGGAAGCGGAAGGGCTGTTTGATGCCGAACGCAAACGCCCCTTGCCGCCCGCCCCGCGCCGCATTGGCATCGTCACTTCGCCCACCGGCGCCGCCCTACAAGACATGCTCAACACCCTGCGGCAACGCAACCCGCTCTTGCACGTCCTGATTGCGCCATGTGCGGTGCAAGGCAGTGAGGCCCCGCCGCAAATTGTGGCCGCGCTGCGCCGCCTGAACCGCCTTTCCCCACCGGTAGATGTGATTGTGGTGGCGCGCGGCGGCGGGTCGCTGGAGGATTTGTGGGCCTTCAATGATGAGCGTGTCGTGCGCGCCATTGCCGAGAGCCGTGTGCCGGTCATCAGCGGCGTGGGACACGAAACTGACTTCACCCTCAGCGATTTTGCTGCCGACCTGCGCGCTCCCACGCCAACCGGTGCAGCTGTGCTTGCTGCCCCCGACGTGGGTGAACTGCTGGACTTGCTGCGCCGCCTGGATGCGCGTCTGCGCGAGGCCGTCGGCTACGCCCTGGAACAGCGTCAGCGCCACCTCGAACGGCTGACCTTACGCCTGGAACGCCTCTCGCCGCGCCGCTTTATTTACAATGAACAGCAACGCCTGGATGCACAGCAACAACGCCTCCGGCGCGCCACCCTGAACACACTCAGAGCCTGCCGCGCACAGCAAAACAGCTTGCACGCCCGGCTGAGCGCGCTCAACCCGTTGGCGGTTTTACAGCGCGGCTATGCCCTGGTGACGCTCACCGATGGGCGCATTGTGCGCAGCGCACAGCAAGTTGCGCCCGGCACACAGCTGAACATTCGCCTGGCTGAGGGCAAGCTCTCGGCCCTGGTTCAACCTGCCTCCGAGGAGAAAAGACCATGAAACCTTCTTGCGTTCCGGTCAACGACTTGACCTATGAACAAGCAGTCGCAGAATTAGAAGAAATTGTCAACGCCCTGGAAGATGGCACAGCTGCATTGGAAGAGACCCTGGCACTCTTTGAGCGCGGACAGGCCCTCTCACAACGCTGTGCTGAGTTGCTGGCGCAAGCTGAGCTGCGCGTGGAACAACTCAGCACAACCGAATGGAATGACGAGGAAACGGAGTAGAATCCAATGGCCTTGCTGCAAAACCGCATCCTGATTGCGGCCCTGCTCGGCTGGTTCGTTGCCCAAACCCTCAAGCTGCCATTTGAATATCTGCGCTCACGCAAATGGAACTGGGGGCTTTGGTTCAGCGCCGGCGGCATGCCCAGCAGTCACTCCTCGCTGGTCACCGCCACAGCTCTGGCATGTGGGCTGTACGAAGGCTTTGACTCGCCCGTGTTTGCCCTATCTGTCGCCATCATGATGATCGTCGTCTACGACGCCGCCGGTGTGCGGCGGCAGGCCGGCATTCACGCCCAAAAAATCAACCTGCTGATCGAGGAACTCTTCACCGGCCAACCGATCAGCGAAGAGCGCCTGAAAGAAGTCCTTGGCCACACCCCGCCCGAAGTCGTTGGGGGAGTGATCTTAGGCATTTTCATCGCCCTAACACTTTGGTGGGTTTGGCCCCCCATCCCCAAGTAGGGGCATGGCGGTCTTAAATCCGACCTCGCCCAGCCAACACCTAGCCATGCCCCGCATAACCCAACCACGGAACACACCGAACACGCGG
>JAIWNK010000166.1 GCA_020216845.1 Anaerolinea sp.
CTGACCATTCATTTGCACAATGGCAGTTGGTATGCCCGTCCAATTGACGATGAAAGCGGTATTCTTGGCCCAGTGGATTATGGCTGGCGGCGCTATAACCTTTACCCGGATAGCTTTACGTTTGGCGAAGGGTTGTTGGCTGGCAGCAGCATTCCCGGGTCGCGGCGCCTGGTGCTGTGTGGTTGGAGCCCGCAATGGGAGGGCTTTTACATTTCCAGCATAGGCGGGGCGGCCTATACCTTCCATGGCGTGGGGGTCAATTACGTGGCGCTGCGCGGTCAGGCAATGCACACGAGTGTGTTGATTATCAATCATCGGCAGGGGCAGCTTTCGGTGCGGTTAGAACCGATCAACCCCGAACCAATTTGGAATGGGTATGCGGACCCACAGGGTGAGCCATTGCTGGGCTTCTATGCCCTGCAGCAGGCAATTTATGATCGCTACGCCGGTGAGTTTGCTGAAAACCGCCCGCCGCGCGTGCTGTGCGTTGGCCCGGCCGCGGCCTATACTCCGGAGGGGGCGATTGGCTCGAGTCCGTTGCGCAAAGGTGCCTTCAGCCCGGTGGTGGATTGGGCCGGACGCGGCGGCTTGGGCAGCCGCTTGTTGCAATATCATCAAATTGCCGGCATTATCTTTGGCGGCGAGTGGGAAGACCCCGACCTGCGCGATTCGGCGGAGATTGACGCCTACTTCATGGAGCATTTTGGCAAGCGCACCATTCAGGCCGACCTGGCTGTGACCGAAAAATATCGCTATGTGCCGCAGTTTGAAACCGGCGGCACGTTTGGCGTCAATATGCGCGACTTGAATGAGCGCATCCTCAGCTTCAATTATCGCAGTGTGTATGCCAGTGAACAGGCGCGCTTGCGGCAGCACAGTGATTTTATCCTCAATCATTATCTGGAACAATTTAATGAAGAGACCATTCGCCCCAAGAACTTTCAGCATTGCGGTGAGCCGTGTGCTGTGGTGTGCAAGAAGCTGAACGGGCGCTACAAGAAGGATTATGAGCCTTACCATACGTTGGGGCCGCAGACCGGCATTTTTGATCAACGCGCGGCCGAAGTGTTGAACGATTATGTCGACGCAATGGGCTTCGATGCCATTCAGACCGGTTGTACCCTGGCCTGGATTATGGAGCTTGTGGCGGATGGGCTGATTGATCCGCTCGCTTTTGGTTTTCCCCCGGCGGATGCGTTGGCGTTTCACTTCGCCGATGATGTGACGCAGTTTGACCTGGTCAACGATAGCCGCAAGAATGCCGAATATGCCATGGCGGTCGCTCATGCCATCTTGTTCGATGAGCGGGCGGCCATTTTCCGGCAGGGCATGCGCGCTGCTGCCCGGCAGCTCGACCGCGAGTTGGGCATCCGCAGCATAGACCGGGCGGTGTTCCTCTCGCATGGCGAGGGCGGCTACATGGCGCCCAATCAGTATTGGACGCCCGGCATGTTGAGCCCCATGCCGATGATGGGCAAGTATTTCGTCTATTATGGGGTGGATTTTTTGCCGCCCGAGGCCTTGGGGCGCAAGAACGTTGAGCGCATGACGTATGAGCTGTTCAACGAGAATTCGGGCATTTGTCGCTTCCATCGCAAATGGGCTGAGGTGATTACGGATGAGATTTTGTGTGCGCATTATGGCCTGACGGTGGATTACAAGGCGCATCAGTTTGAATTGGCGCGCGAAATTTTTGCGCGCGAGGCCCCCAAAGCCGTGCCATGGGAATCGGAGCGGTTGTTGGATTTGATCATCGGCTTTTTGGAGCAGTGGCGGGCGCATGGCCTGCAAGATGCCGCCCTGGAGGATTGGCTGCGGCGCTTTGTGGAGGATAAACAGGCAGCCGGTCGCGCATTTTGGGAAGAAATTCGGCATGGCATTGCTGCCGGTTTTGCGGCCGGGCCGCAAGCTGTGCCGGATCAGCTCAGTGAGGGGCAACGCAAGGCGCTATCGGCGCGTTTGTGAGTGGCGTTAGCGGCCAAGGCGCGTGTCTTCTCTGCCGAGCGGGTTGGATACAATCACCTGCCCGTTGCGTTGCATTTGCCCTTTGTAGGGCGGCTCGCCAGCGATTGCCTGCCAGCCGCTCAAGATCCAGGGCCAATCCTGGCTGATTGGGATCCATTCGCCATTGTATTTGCGCGCAATGTGCACATGTGTGCCGGTTGCGATGCCACCTTCACACGAGGGGTGACCGAGCGGGGCGTTGGCCTCCAACCAGCTGCCGGGGGCAACCCGATCACGGGCGGCAATGTGCAGGTATAACACAACCCAGCCAGTGCCCTCGTTGCCATCATCGTCCAGGTCAACGGTCACAATGCCGCGTTCGGCGCGCAGCACGCGCCCGGGCGCAATTGCCCGCACCCAGGAGCTGGAAATGCCGCAGTCTTCGGCCTGCGGGTCGGGTGGGGCAAAGTCGAGGGCGGCGCGCGGTGAGCCGTTGTTCCAGGCGATGTGCGGGCCGGCGGTGAAATACCAACGTTCGCCGTCTGCCCAGGGCAGCTGCCAGTCGGGCTGTGACAGTCCGGCGGGAATTTGTGCACCCTGACTTGCGGCGCGTTGCCACGGGTCGCCAAACTGAGCGGCATAGAAGGCCGGGAAGCTGTTGGGCCCATACAGTGCCCGTTCAAAGGCGGATGGGGGGTTCCACTGCGCAAACAGGGTTTGCAACGCAACGCTGCCGGGGTTAAGCGCCGGGGCAAGGCGCGCACTGCTGCCATCCATAAACGTCAGCCAGGTTTGCGAACCGTCGCGCCAGCCATAATAGCCGATGGAGAGGTAACGCACCGTCAGCACCAGCTGCCAGTAGAGGCCCTCTGCCCCGCTCACCTGAAAGCCCAGAGCCGTTTCGGGGGGGCGGGTTGGCTGTGTTGAATGTACCCAACCGGCTTGATAATCGAGCAATGCCAGCAACAGGCGCGGGTTGATGGCGTTATCGAGCGCCACGCGCTGCACAATTTGTGCGCCGCTAAGGGTTTCGCCTTTCACGTCTTCTTGATAGTGACTGAGATAGCCGTTGGCTTCGGCAACGTAGGCGGCGGTGTCGAATGTTGCGGCAGCGGCGCTGAAGACGATTTCGCTATCAGGCAGCAGGGCATCGGCGTAGGGGGCGGCGGGGGCCTGCGCAAAGGTCAGGCTGAGCCCGGCCGGCAGCGGGCCCAAGGCGGGCAGGTCGGGCGGCATGGATTGCGGTAGACCCTCGAAGCGCGCCTGCAGGGCGTTTTGCGTATCGCCGGGTTGGGTGATGTAGGTGAAAGAACCAGCAAGGGCCGGGCGCGGTGGCCATTGACCGGGTTGGGCGGTTTGTAGCCCGGCAAAGCTCAGCGGCGGCTCTGCTGTGTTGGGCAGGGTCGGCAATGCTGTAGCCCTGAGGGTGGGTTGCACGGCCAGGGTTTGTTGCACGGCAGTGGCAATTTCGGGGGGCAGGCTGGGTGGGGTGGCAGTGGCGGGCAGGTTGCAGGCCAACAGGCTGAGCATCAGCATCAGCAGCGCAACACGCAGTGCCTTTCGAGCGGGAAAAGCTGTTTTTTTCACACCCGTCCCCTTATGTTACTGTCCATCCTGGTGCAGCAGCGTAACTTCCCAAAGGTGCACCGGGGCAGGGTCGCCAGCAAACACATCCAGGAGCTCGATGCGCAAGGCTTGCACAGGCAGCGGACGCTCGAAATCAACCAGGATGTCTTTGAAGCCGTTGCTTTGACCCTGATTTACCACGAATGTGGTGGTGTTGTCTTGCGCGGCTGTGGTGGTGACGGATACCGTCAGGCGAACTGCTTCGGAACCGACCCGCGCCTGAATGCCGCGCAGGGTTTGCGCCTCGGCAAAGTTTAGCTCAATCACCAGGGGGTTGACATCTACGCTGCGTACCAGGGTGTCGAGGTTGCCATCGAAGATGTTTTGAGGATCGCCTTCCAGGCGCGATGCCTGCCCGCTGACGGTCAAGCCGTCTATTTGCCAGGTGGCGGGCAGCAGCTGATGGCGGGCAGCAGTTTCGGCTTCGATCACTTCTTGGATGTTGGCAACATAGCGCAGGCGAACCAGGAAAAAGCCCGGCCTGCCATTGGGGTAGGGAATTTGCTGTTCAATTTGCGGTGGTTCAAAGTGTCCGCTTTGTTCGGCTTTTTGCAAGTCGTTGGCAGTTAGCCAAAAACTGGTGCTTTCAAGGACTTCTGGGCGAATGTCGTAGAAATAGGGCTCAATCGCTTCAATGCGGATGGTTGACACGTTCGGCACAAAGAAGCGTCGCAGCTGCTCACCCTGAAACGTCCAGGTCGGCGAAACGGCAACGTTGCGAGCCGGGTTTTGCTCAGCGTAGCGGCGCGCTTGCTCAAACACCTGCGGGGCACCCCATTGCAGCCCGTCAATGCCATAGTTTTGATACCAGAGCGGGCTTGTGTGCAGGGCATCTTGCAGCAGCATCAGGCTGCTGACGCTCAGGATGCAGAAGATGGAGAGTTGCAGCAACCAGCGCGGTGGCCAGCGCAGCCGTCCCAATAAGTCCAGCAGGGTTTGCAAGCCCAGGGCGGATAGCAGGGTGAGCGGTAGGACGATGAGCAGCAGGCGCGGAATGCTGGGGGCGTTGACCAGTGCCGCACCGGTTGGGCTGGCCAACAGCGACAGCCATAGCAGGCGCATGGCCGGTTCGCGCCAACGGCGGATGCTCTGCCACGCCCCAAGTGCAATCAGCGGCAGGTAGAGCCAGGGAATGCTGGGGTAGGGGCCCGTTCGATATTTGATGTGTTCGGGCGGGTTGGGCAGGAACCAAAAGGCCGGGTCAAGCCCAGCAAAATATTGGCCCAGGTAGCGCAGCAATTTTTGCCAGAAGCTCAGGTCGGTTTGTGCCAGGTACGAGCCATACATGATCATCCGCTCGGCATAGGCGGTTGGGTGCAAGATCCAAAAGCGCAGCAGCGGCAAGGCTGACAAGAGGAGGATGCCAAGACCAAGCGCAGCCACGCGCCGTTGTTGCCAGTGATAGCGGGCATCGAGCACAAGCAGCATCAGCCCGCTGAACACCATGATGACCTGCCCGGGCGTGTAGGTGTAAAAGGTTAACACGCCAAGCACAAGCGAGACCCACAAAGAGCGGTGATGCCCTTGGCGGTAGCGCAGGTAGTAGTACACAAAGCCGGTGTAGAAGGCCACCATTTGCGGGGCTTCGAGGCCGGTGCGGCTGTGCAAGAGCCAGGTGGGAATGCAAGCCAGGAGCAGCACGCTGAGCCAGGGCAGGCGCAGGTGCAAAAAGTCGCGCCCAATGCGCACGAGCCACCAGGCCATCAGCAAGCTCAGCAGGGCCGTCAGGCCGCGCACCAGTGCAATGGATGTGCCCAACACTCGCACGGGCAGCAGCAACAAATAGACGGTGGCGCTCAGGCTATATTGGCCATCGTTTCTGACAAAGGTTGGCAACAGCTCGCCGGTGGTGGTATCGCGCAGTCCATCGCGCAGCAGGCTTTGTGCCCATACAGCGCTGATGGCCTCGTCACAAGAAAAATAATTGGGAAAATTGCTCAGCCCAATCAGGCGCGTCAGCGCATAGATCAGCAAAGCCAGCGCCAAGGCCCACGTTGGGGTGAGACGAATGTGCTTTTGCAGCCAGTGCAAGCTGCTGTTCAGCCGTTGAAGAGGACGGAAGACAACAGGGGGCGCCTCGGTTTGGGAAACTTGCTCAACCTGCTCAACCTGCTCAACCTGCACCTGCGGGTTTTGGCCGTGCGTGTTGATTTGCACGCGCACCACCGTCCCCGGTGGCAGGTCAAACGACAGCGACACGCGGGCGGGCTGCGCATCGGTTGGCTGCTGCGGGGATGGTGCGGAAGGCTCGTCGCTCATGGCATTAGGGAGCGCGCGTCAGCCCAAATGTGACGAGCTGATCGGCCTCGGAGAGCATCACTTCTGTTGGCGTGGTGGCGCGGTAGCCTTGTGGAACATCCATCCAGGCTTTTACGTCTTTCCAGCAATTGCAGACGCAGTTGGGGCGAAACAGCCATACCTGTGCTTCGCCTTTTTGGCTTGTGCGGCTGCTTTCTGTGCCCAGGTGAACGGTGACGCCGCGAAACGCTGGCTCGCCCTCGTCCTGGATGGCGTTGGCGTTTTTGTCATACCAGACGTAAAAATTGGTCATGACGTAGCCATCTACTTGCACCCAGGGCGGGGCGGCGCAAGGTAAAGTTTCGCTGAAGTAAAAGAAGCCTGAAAAGTACCCCAGCACCCCCAAAAACAGGGCAATGAGCACAAGTGCGGCCAAGGCGAACAAAATGCGATTGGTTTTCGACATAGCGTTCCTCCGGTGCTGGGGGGTCTGAAAGAGGTTTTTAGCTGCCCAGGGCCTGATCGAGGTCGGCGATGATGTCTTCTACATCTTCAATGCCGACGGAGAGGCGTACCAGCCCATCGCTGATGCCGGCATCCAGGCGGGCCTGACGCGGCACGGCGGCGTGGGTCATGCTCGCCGGGTGCTGAATGAGGGTATCTACATTGCCCAGGCTGACGGCCAGGGTGGCAAGTTGAACGTGATTCATTAAATATTCACCGGCGGGAAGGCCACCTTTGAGTTCGAAGGCAATCATGCCGCCAAAGTGCAGCATTTGTTTGCGGGCAATTTCATAATCGGGGTGGCTTGGCAGGCCGGGGTAATAGACGGTTGCTACCGCCGGGTGATTTTCCAGATAGCGGGCAACCTGAATGGCATTTTCGCAGTGTTGCTTCATGCGCAGCGGGAAGGTTTTGAGCCCAATGTTCGCCAGCCAGGCATCGAAGGGGCTTTCGGAGCCACCGAGCAGTTTCAGTGTGCCATAGAGATCTTTGTGCACCCAATTGACATGCCGGCTGATGACCGTGCCGCCGACAATCACACCGTGACCGGATAGGTATTTGGTGGTGGAATGGACGATGACATCGGCACCGAGGGTCAACGGACGCTGACAGTAGGGCGTGGCGAAGGTATTATCCACCATCAGCCAGGCGCCATGGCGGTGAGCGATCTCTGCCACTGCGGCCAGGTCCACAATCGCCATGGTGGGGTTGGCCGGTGTTTCGGCATAGGCAAGCACCGCGTCGGGGTGAGCGGCAAATGCGGCTTCCCAATCGGCAACGCCAACTTTGCTCAGCCACACGACCTGAATGTTGTAGCGCGGGGCCATGTCGTGCAGGAAGGTGTAGGTAGCCCCATAGAGTGCTTCTTGGGCAATGATGGTCTGCCCGCTTTTGACGCAGGCCAGAATGGCCGAGGTGACCGCGGCCATGCCGGTGCTGAAGACGTGTGCGCCAACAATTTCGCTTGCCGGGCGGTCAGGCTGAGCTTGAATCAGATCCATACCTTCCAAGGTGGCGTATTTCTCTGCCAGCTGCACCTGATTGGGGTTGTTCATGCGGGTGTAGACGTAGCCCGGCCCGCCCTGGAAGATGGATGCGCCCGTGGCAACATCGGGAAAGCTGAACGTGGAAGTTTGGTAGATGGGCGTGATGTGCGAATGATGCGGGTTGTGTCCTTCGCTCACATGATTGACCAGTGTGCTCATGCCCTGCGGCTTTTTTGAGACCATGCAAAACTCCTTTAGAGGTTGGGTGTTGTATTGAATTATACGCGAAAATCAGAGCTTGTGCGCTTGTGCAGTAGGTCAGGACGTTTATCAGTCGAAAAGAGTGCTTTTCTTACGCGGGTAATCCTCTGATTTATCGTATAATTTCGTGGGCGGGAACGTTTTCCCGTACTGTTTGAATTCATTCCTAAAATTGAGGAACCGGTATGCCTGAAGAAGATCCCCGAATTCTTGAACTGCGCGAAAAGCGCGCCAAGGCGCGCCTGGGCGGTGGCGAAGATCGCATTGCCAAACAGCACGCCAAGGGCAAATCTACGGCGCGTGAACGCCTGGAATTGTTGCTCGACCCTGGTTCTTTCCAGGAATTGGAGCCTTTCGTTACTCAGCAGCACGATGAGCTCAACCCCGATTTTGAGAAATATCTCGGGGATGGGGTTGTCACGGGCTATGGTCGGGTGGAGGGTCGCCTGGTATATGTTTATGCCCAAGATTTCACTGTGCAGGGTGGGGCGTTGGGCGAAATGCAATCGCATAAGATTTGCCGGGTGATGGACCTGGCGGTGCGCGAGGGCGCACCCGTGGTGGGGCTGATCGATTCGGGCGGGGCGCGCATTCAAGAAGGCGTGCGCAGCCTGGGCGGCTATGCCGAAATCTTCCGCCGCAACGCACAATATTCTGGCATCATCCCGCAGATTAGCGTCATCCTTGGCCCATGTGCCGGTGGGGCAGCCTATTCCCCGGCCCTAACCGATATGATCATCATGGTCGAGAAGACTTCTTACATGTTCCTGACCGGTCCAGAAGTGATCAAGTCGGTGACGCACGAAGTGGTGGATTTTGAAACCCTGGGCGGGGCGCAGACGCACCTTGCCATCAGTGGCCTGGCGCATTTGACCGCCCCCAGCGAGAAAGACGCCCTGTCCCTGACGCGCCGCGTGTTGTCTTACTTGCCGTCCAATCAGGTGGATAACCCGCCGGTTGTGCCGAGCAGCGATGACCCCGACCGCATGGACGAAGAATTGAATCATTTGGTGCCAATTGACCCGGGC
>JAIWNK010000116.1 GCA_020216845.1 Anaerolinea sp.
CGCAGTTCTACATCCGGACGATGGACGTGACGGGGAACATCGAACTGCCGAAGGGCGTGGAGATGGTGATGCCGGGCGACAACGTGAACATGCAGGTGGAATTGATCATTCCGGTGGCGTTGGAGCAGGGCTCGAAGTTCGCTATTCGTGAAGGTGGTCTGACGGTTGGCGCCGGCGTGATCACCAAGATTTTGGACTAGTAAAGGAGTTGTGCGTTCTGTGAGCGCACAAGGTGAACGTTATGGCTTCTAAAAAGAAAGATATTCGTCCGGTCATCACGTTGGCGTGTAATGAATGCAAGGAACGCAATTACACCTCGCAAAAGAACCGCCGCAATGACCCCAATCGCCTTGAGCTGAAGAAGTATTGCCCGCGCTGCCGCAGGCACACGGCTCATCGCGAAACCAAGTAGTTTCTGGTTGAGGTGGGAGTCACCCTCTTCCCACCTCCATACAGGCCAGTAGCTCAATTGGCAGAGCGCCGCTCTCCAAAAGCGGATGTTGTGGGTTCGATTCCTGCCTGGCCTGCCTTGTACATCAGGCGACGCCGCCTTAAAGGCGGCGTTTTAGCCGTAAAAAGTTGAGAGTTTGTTTCAAGGAGCAATTGTGGCAAAACCAACCGATAAGCCCGTAAAAGTTGAAGAAAAAGCCAAACCGGCGCCGCGCCCTGCCGAGAAGAAGAAAGCCGAACCGAATTTCTTCCAGCGCACCGGGCGCAAGCTGAAGAATTGGTGGATTGATACGTTGGGCGAGCTGCGCAAAGTTTCCTGGCCGACCCTGCCGCAGGCGCGCCGCCTTTCGATCATTGTGTTGGTAACCATGTTTGCCATGGCCATCCTGTTGGGAGGGTTGGACTGGATTTTCTCCAAGCTCATTGGTTGGATTGTTGCAGGCTAATGGAGATCGTATGGACGCGGATGAATTAACCAAACCGAAACGAGTTGCTCGAAAGAAGAAGGCAGAGACCCCTCGCCCGGCCCCGGTTTCGACCGCGTCGCAGGATTCTGAAGCCGAAGTCTCGCTGGAAGGTGTTAGTGATCAGCGAGCCTGGTATGTCGTTCATTGTTACTCGGGCTACGAGAACAAGGTGCGGCACAACCTGGAACAGCGCATCGAAACGATGAACATGAAGGACAAGATTTTCGATGTCGTCATTCCAACCCAGGAAGAAATTGAAGTCAAAGAAGGCAAGCGGCGCACGGTGGAACGCCATGTCTTCCCCGGCTATGTGTTGGTGAACATGATCTTGACCGAAGAGTCTTGGTATGTGGTGCGCAACACGCCGGGGGTAACGGGGTTTGTGGGCATGGGCAACACGCCAACCGCTTTGCGAGTGGAAGAGGTAGGGCAGATTCTGCGGCGCATGGAAGCTGAAGCGCCGTTGGTCAAGGTAACGTATCGCGTGGGTGAACGTGTGCGCATCATTGATGGCCCGTTCAATGATTTTCGCGGTACGGTGGCCGAAATTGATATGGAGCGCACCAAGGTGCGTGTGATGGTTAACTTCTTTGGCCGTGAAACGCCGGTTGAACTGGACTTTTTACAGGTCGAGAAGGCATAAAACTGTGTAAACAAGCCCAGGCGGTCTGGGCTTTGTGGGAGGGTGCTCCCCTTATCACCCGCTAATACCACGAAGGAGTAAAACTGTGGCAAAGAAACTGAAAGCTGTTGTGCGCCTGCAATTGAATGCGGGCAAAGCCAACCCTGCACCGCCGGTCGGTCCGGCTTTGGCTGGGTATGGTATCAATATCATGGCCTTTTGCAAAGAATACAACGCCCGCACGCAAAACCGGGTGGGCGATGTCTTGCCGGCCGAAATCACCATCTATACCGATGGGTCGTTCACCTTCATTCTCAAATCGCCGCCGGCTTCGGTGCTGCTGAAGAAGGCTGCGGGTGTGGAGAAGGGTTCCGGTCAGCCCAACCGCGATAAGGTGGGCAAGGTGACGCGTGCGCAGGTGCGCGAAATCGCCGAAATCAAGATGAAAGACACCAATGCGGTTGAGCTGGAAGATGCCATCCGTCAGGTGGAAGGCACGGCCCGCAATATGGGCATCGTGGTGGTTGACTAGCAATGTGGGAGGGTGGCTCAGGCTGCCCGTTGGAACCACAAGGAGTTAAAGATGGCAAAACACGGAAAGAAATACTTGGCAGCGCGCGCAAAGGTCAAAGCCGATCAAAGCTACACTCCGCGCGAAGCATTAGACCTGGTCAAAGAAACTTCTTATACCACCTTCGATGGTTCGGTGGAAGTTCATCTGCGCATGGGGCTTGACCCGCGTCAGGCGGATCAACAGGTGCGTGATGTGGTTGTGCTGCCCAATGGGCTGGGCAAGACGGTGCGCGTGCTCGTTTTTGCGCAAGCTGAAGGTGCGGCGCGCGCTCAAGAAGCGGGTGCGGACTATGTCGCCGATAGCGATGAATGGATTGCCAAGATTCAGGGCGGTTGGACGGATTTCGATGTGGCGATTGCCACGCCGGATATGATGGGCAAGGCCGGGCGTTTGGGTCGTGTGCTTGGCCCGCGCGGTTTGATGCCGAACCCCAAGGCGGGCACGGTGGTGCCGGCGGAAGACCTGCCGCGCGTCATCCGCGAGGCGAAGGCCGGTCGTGTTGAATTCCGCCTGGACAAAACTGCCAATATTCATGTGGCAATTGGCAAAGTATCGTTCACTTCTGAGCAATTGTATGAAAACCTGGCCGCCTTCATGGATGCGATCAAGAAGGCTCGTCCCGCAGCAGCCAAGGGTGTTTACATTCGACATGCCAGCGTTGCTTCAACGATGGGCCCTGGCATCAAGTTGGATGTGAACGCCTTGCAGACCATGCAGCGCGACTAGACCATTGACATTTGTGAACAATCGGGTATAATACCCGACCGTTGTCCAGTGTGTCAGACACCGCAGACAGCAGGCGCCCTTTGGGGCTTAATTTCCTGCCGAGGTGAAGACTTCTCAGAGCAAATTTGTTACCGCGCGAGCGGTGAGAAAAGTCTTTGCCCGGCATTTGTCAGGCGAAGACTTTTTTGTTTCAAAATCTTAAAACGAAAGGAGGTGAAACCTCATTGGCTTTCACAAGACAACACAAGGAAGAAATGGCAAAGCAATATGCCAAATGGCTTGAATCAAGTCAGGGCCTGTTTACGCTGAGCTACTCGAAGATGAAGATGGTGGACATCAACGCGCTGCGTGCCAAGGTGCGCGAAGCGGGTGGTGAACTGCACGTCGTCAAGAACACATTGATGACGCGTGTGATGCACGAACATGGCATCACGGATACGCATCTTCTGGAAGGCACGACCTTGTTGGCGGTGGCGTTTGGTGATGCCCCGGCTGTTGCCAAGGCATTGACCGAAGCAACTGCAAAATCCGAAATTTTTGTCGTCAAGGGTGGCTTCTTGGGCCGCAATGTGCTGGATGCTGCTCAGGTTAAGGCACTGGCAAGTTTGCCGCCGTTGCCGATTATGCGGGCGACTTTGCTCGGCACAATCTCGGCGCCGGCCTCCAAGTTGGTGCGCACCTTGGCCGAACCTGCCCGTCAGGCTGCGGCTGTGATCAAGGCCTACTCCGAAAAGGAAGCTGCCCCGGCAGCGGCTTGATCGTTCGTTATCCGATTGAATTGAATTTCAAAAAACTATTCTCAAGAAAGAGGAGATTTTTACAATGGCTGATCTCGCCAAATTGATGGAAGAATTGAGCGCCTTGACCGTTTTGGAAGCTGCCGAACTGGTGAAGATGCTGGAAGAGAAGTGGGGCGTTTCCGCCGCCGCTCCTGTCGCTGCTGTGGCTATGCCGGCTGCTGCCGCTGCTGCCGCTGAACCCGTCGAAGAGAAGACGGAATTCGATGTCATCCTCAAGGATGCTGGCCCCAAGAAGATCGAGACCATCAAGGTCGTTCGCCAGCTCACCAACCTGGGCCTGGTGGAAGCCAAGCAGATGGCCGAGACTGCGGGCGCCAAGGTTCTGTCGGCTGTGAGCAAAGAAGCTGCTGCCGATGCCAAGGCCAAGCTCGAGGCTGCTGGCGCTGTGGTCGAAATCGCCTAATTGGCTTGTTCGATCTGACCAGAAATCAAAAAGCGGGTGCTGCAAAAGCACCCGCTTTTTTTTGTTTGTGGTGGCCAAAGGGTTTAAGAAACTGGGGCCGAGACCTGGCGGATGACCATGACCACTTTGCCCATAATGCGCAGGTGAGAGGGGTCTTCAATGTAGATGGGGTTCATGGTGCTGTTGGCCGGTTGCAAGCGGACGCGGCTGCCTTCACGGTAGAAATATTTGAGCGTGGTTTCGTCGCGGTCATCGAGCCAAACGGCGACCATTTCGCCGTTGTGTGCTTCTTGGGCGGGGCGGAGGATGACGATATCGCCATCGTTGACCATGGCGTCAATCATGGAATTTCCGCGCACTTCGAGGGCGAATAGTTCGCTCACGCGTTCGCTGCGCGGCAGCATGGAACGGGCAACGTCAATGCTGCTATCGGGGTCGAAGTAGCTTGTCCCTTGGGTGGGGGGCATGGGGATGGGTTCACTGGCAACGATGACACCCAGGATGGGGATGGGCAAGATGTCGCGCATGGCTTCGCCAACCTCTCGCACGGCTTTGGTCAGTTGGGTGGGCATGTTGGGTGTAGCAGGGTAGACCGGATGGATGACGCGAATGCTGCGCGAAACGCGGCCTTCGCGGCTGATGTAGCCGGCTTCCTCCAGTTGTTTGAGGTAATAGTCTACCAGCGAGGTGGATTTGACATGAATATAATCGCCAATTTGGCGAATGGAGGGCGAGTATCCTTGCTTTTCTTGGAACGTGGTTACAAATTCCAGGATTTTCAATTGCCGTTCGCTCAAGCCGTGTGATCGTCGCACCATCTCAAACTCCTTTTTCAACAGAACACTTGTTCATTGACAATATCATACACGAACAAGTGTTCTGTGTCAAGAGGCAGTTTGTAAGTTTTTTATAAGGAATCAATCGCCTAGATGAAGTATAATGGGGGTGGCCTTGCCATCCCATCTTCTTTACAGGCCTGTGCACATGAAAATATCTTCCTCTTCCCCTGCTTCTCGTTCTCCCTCGCAAGTTCAAACCTTGTTGCGTTGTTTTGGCTATTTGCGACCGCATTGGAAAGCAACTGCCGGCGCTTATGGCATGATGGTGCTGATTGATTTGATCAACATGATCAACCCGCAAATCATTCGCTGGGCGATTGATCACGGCATTCGCGCGTCCTCATCCTCCCTGCTGACCTTGTCGGTGATTGGGCTGTTGGGGTTGGTGATTCTCAAGGGGGTGATGACTTATTTTGAGGGGCGTTGGACCGAGGTCGCCTCGCAGAGCGTGGCCTATGACTTGCGCAACGAATTGCAGCGCAAGATTACCCTGCTTTCCTTTTCGTTCCACGATCAGGCAGAGGCGGGTGATTTGCTCTCGCGCGCCATTCAGGATGTGGAGCGCATCCGCTTTTTGACCGGGCGGGCTACCTTCCGGGTGGTGGAAGGGGCTTTGCTGATGCTGCTGACCGCTGCGGTCTTGCTGAGCATGAACCCACGCCTGGCATTGATGGCGGTGTTGATCATTCCGCTGTTGGCGGTGCAATCCATCCGGTTTGGGCGGGTTTTTCGCCCGCTTTCGATGCAAATTCAAAAACAATTGGCAGCGCTGACGACGCGTGTGGAACAAAATTTGCGCGGGGCACGGGTGATTAAGACGTTCGCTCAGGAGGATGCCGAAATTGATCGCTTTGAGGCCGAAAACCGCCGTTGGTTTGACCTTTCGGCGCGTTCGGCTCGCTTGCAGGCCTGGAATATGCCCTTGTTGCACCTGATTGCCAACCTGGGCAGTGTGGCCATTTTGGCGTATGGTGGTACGCTGGTGATTGAAGGTAGCCTGAGCTTGGGCGAGTTGGTTGCTTTCACCACGTATATGGCGCAACTTGTGGCGCCGGTGCGCTTTTTGGGCATGATTTTGCCAGCGATTACCATGGCAGCTGCTTCGGCAGAGCGGGTGTTTGAGATTTTGGATACGGTGCCGGATGTGCGCGAAATGCCGGATGCTGCTCCGTTGCGCCTGACGCGCGGGCATGTGCGTTTTGAAAACGTTTCGTTTTCTTATGGGCGACGCGATGAAGCGCTTAAGGATATTTCCTTCGAGGTGCAGCCCAATCAGGTGGTGGCGTTGCTTGGCCCAACCGGTTCTGGCAAGACGACCGTCGTCAACCTGATTCCGCGCTTCTACGACCCGAGCAGTGGCCGCATTTTGTTGGATGGGCAAGACATTCGCACGGTGACGATTGCTTCTTTGCGCGGGCAGATTGGCATGGTGCTGCAAGATACAACTTTGTTCGCCGCTTCCATTCGTGAGAATATTGCTTTTGGCCGTCCGGATGCATCACAGGAGCAAATTGAGGCAGCAGCCCATGCGGCACAGGCGGATGAATTTATTCGCCGCATGGCAAACGGCTATGATACGGAAGTGGGTGAACGAGGGGTGACGCTTTCGGGTGGGCAGAAGCAGCGCGTGGCGATTGCGCGGGCATTGTTAACCGACCCACGCATTTTGATTTTGGACGATGCAACGTCTAGCGTGGACGCGGAGACGGAACACCTCATTCAGCTGGCCTTGCAGCGCGTGATGGAAGGCCGCACAACGTTTGTGATTGCGCATCGCTTTAGCACAGTGCAACGCGCTGATTTGATCTTGCTTTTGGAGCGCGGGCGCCTGGTGGCGCAGGGGCGGCATGAGGATCTGTTACGCACTTCTGCGTTGTATCAACGCATTGTGCGCGAGCAGTTGCTGCCGGCAGAAAGGAAGGCTTGAGGATGGGCTTTGGCATTGGCATTTCTGGCACGGGCATGGGGCCGCGCGGGGCATTGGAGAACTTCGCTGAGGGCGAAGATGGGCGCGGCAAGGTCTTCAATCCACAGGTGGTGGTGCGTTTGTTGGCCTATTTGCGCCCCTATGTCAGGCAGATGAGCTTTGCGTTTTTGGCAATGTTGGTGGTGACCGGGTTGACTTTGTTGATGCCTTATTTGCTGAAGGTGGTGGTAGACGATAAGATTGCAACCGGTGACCGCAACGGTTTGTTGTGGCTGTGTGCTGGGTTGGCGGCAGCTTATGGTGGGCTCTATCTGGCAACAGCACTGCAACAATATTGGCTTTCATGGGTTGGGCAGCGGGTGCTTGCCAATTTGCGTAGCGATTTGTTCCAACATTTGCAGCGCCTGTCGTTGGGCTATCACGATACGCATATTGTCGGTGTGACGGTCTCGCGGGTGATGAACGATGTCGCTACGATCAATGAATTGTTGTCGCAGGGGGTCATTACCCTGGTGGGCGATGTGCTGGTGCTGGTTGGCATTGTGGTGATTATGCTGACAATGAGCCCGCGTCTGGCGCTGTTGACTTTTGTGGTGATTCCTTTGATGGTGTTGGCGACGTTGTGGTTTTCCAGCCGTGCCCGTCAGGCCTTTCGCGAGACGCGCACGCGCGTGGCGCGGGTGGTGGGGGAACTGGCTGAGGATATTGCCGGTGTGCGCGTCATTCAGGCTTTTGGTCAGGAAGATAACGCGCAAGAACGTTTTGATGAAGTCAACAGGGCCAACCGGCAGGTCAATATTGAAGCAATGTCGTTGTCGTTCATCTTTTTGCCGATGATTGAATTCCTGGGGATGTTGGCGACGGCGATTGTGTTGTGGTTTGGCGGGCGAGCTGTGGGCGCTGGGGAGGTGACGCTGGGCGTTTTGGTGGCATTCCTTTCCTATGTGACGCGTTTCTTCCAGCCGGTGCAGGAGCTGAGCCGACTGTATACGACTATGCAATCGGCCATGGCCGGCGGCGAACAGGTGCTCAAGCTGTTGGATACGCCGCCGCAGGTGCAAGATGCCCCCGACGCACAGGAGATGCCGCCGATTCGCGGTGAGATTGTGTTTGAGAATGTCTCGTTTCGCTATCGCCCAGAATTGCCGGAAGTGCTGCGCGGTGTGGACTTGCACATTCAGCCAGGGCAGACGGTGGCGCTGGTTGGTGCAACAGGCGCTGGCAAGACTTCCATCGCCAACCTGATTGCGCGCTTTTATGACGTTAGCGATGGGCGTGTGTGCGTGGATGGGGTGGATGTGCGCACGGTGACGCAGCGTTCTTTGCGGCGACAGATTGGCATTGTGCCACAAGATGCATTCTTGTTTTCGGGCACCATTGCGGATAATATTCGTTTTGGCTGTTTGCAGGCCAGTGATGAGGCGGTGCAGCGTGCCGCCGAGTTGGCAAATGCCCATGCATTTATCGTGGCCAAGCCGGAGGGCTATCAGACGCGCATTCAGGAGGGGGCTTCGAACCTTTCTGTTGGGCAACGGCAATTGTTGTGCATTGCCCGGGCCATTTTGGCCGACCCGCGCGTGCTAATTTTGGATGAGGCGACCGCCAATGTGGATAGTTTGACCGAAAGCATGATTCAAGATGCCCTGCGCACCTTGCTGCAAGGCCGCACGGCGGTGGTGATTGCGCACCGGCTCAGCACCATTCGCAATGCCGATTTGATTTGTGTGGTAGAGAACGGTCAAATTGTTGAACAGGGCCAGCATGAAGCCTTGTTGGCGCGCGGCGGTGCTTATGCGGCGCTCTATCGGCGGCAGTTTGGAGGAGACGCGACTTAGCCCAGCCAGCTTAGGTCGCGCCCAATCAGCAATTCTTGCATTAAGCTATGATGGGTGTTCTTCATTGGAATGCTACGATGCATCAATCCATGTTGTTTTGCCAATTGTTGAACCATGGTATTGTCGTCATAAGTCATCAAAAAGTCTCCTGCTAGCCCTTCAGCAAGCTCAAATAACTTGTTGTGATCCAGCCTGGAATGACGATAAAGGCGTGAACCTGCGCGTTTGCCATCCGCAGTGTAAGGTGGGTCAAGAAAGAAAACTGTTTCTTTTTGATTGGCGTATTGCTGAAGGATGCTCATTCCATCTCCTTGGATGAAGCAAATCCGTTCTCGAATTTGTCCAATTTCTATAATGCGGCGGCTGAGCGTTTGGGGATACCAGCGTGAAAACAGACCGCGCCCATTTTCGCCATGCCGTATTTTTCCTGCTCCATAAGCTAAAATGCCGCCGCGCTGGGTGCGATTTCGTAAAATGGTTTGAAAAGCGCGTTCATGGCAAGAGGAAGGCGGCTGGGCAAGGATCTCTTGTAAGGCTTCTTCGGTCGCCGCAAAATTCACAATTTGTTGTGCAAGCAATTGGTAATCACCTTCCAGAATTGTTTGCCATACGGCGCGACATCTTCGTCGAGTTCCACAAGAGTAATGTGTTGGGCAAGGCCTTCAAAAGCAGCGGTCAGTCCGATAATTGCACCGCCAGCAAAAGGCTCGATTAGTTCTTTGGGTTGTTTGGGCTGTTCTGATAACCATTTGCGGGCAATTGGCACAAGCCATGTCTTTCCACCCGGATAACGAAAAGGGCTACGTTGCGGAACGGATGCAACATTCACTACCTGACCGGTTTGTGACTTTGGAAACAGGGAAAGTTGAAAGGTTTCGGTCAGCATGGTCATTCTCGCTTAAGTTTCGTCGTAAGCGGCAGATTGGATAGCCTGTCACCTTCTAGTTTTTCTTCCAGTTTGTGTTGTAAATATTGGATGAAATCTTCTACAGGGCCGGCTTGACAAGTGGTTAACGTTTTTAGTGTGGGATCAAAAGCGGTATAAATGGATTGTGTTAGGGTTAATCTGTATTGATTTTGCTGTGCATCCAATTTTAGATCATAAACTAACCATGCCATATCTGCTGTTGTTTGTTCTGTTTGTGGTAAAGTTGGTAGGCTTGCAAAAAAACTGTTGTCAATGACAATTGCTGTTTTCTTTTTCCACTCCTTCAGAATTCCACCTTTATATAGTAATTGTGGAGCAAGCCGCTTGCGCGAGGAAGATAGGTAATCTGGCCGGGGAGGGTAAGTTCCTCCGCCAAGCATGGCGTAATGACGTTGAGGATTTTCCATGTAGAATTCAAACAGATTGCGA
>JAIWNK010000117.1 GCA_020216845.1 Anaerolinea sp.
CAACACGTTGCGCACCGTTTCAGCAAACGAATAATTATGAATCTCCTTCACCATCAGGAACAACATCAATCCTGTCCAGGCCCACATCAATTGGGTTGAAAAAGTGTAGAGGAAAACCTCATCCAAGGCCAACAGGTTGGAAAGAAGCGCAATCGGCAACGCAAACAACGCATACGGGAAAAGGCTATAGGCCGTGCCAATGAAAACATGCCGCACGCGTCCCTCCCCATCACTGATGGTTGCCACCAGATAATTGGCTGCATTCCACAGCACAATCGGCAACAGGGTATAGATCAGCTCGCTCTCCACCCGAATCTGCGTCGGACTGGCATAGGGGCTGAAAATAAAACCCGTCACATAGAGCGACAGAAGGCGCACAAGCACCACCCAGACATACAAAGCCAGGGCAAAGCCCACGCTGCCACGCTGATCCTTTTTGATGAAGTAAAAACTATCGGCTGGCTGACGAATAAACCGGAACAAGAAAACAAAGTCATCCACCCAGCGCAACCGTCCCAAACGTTGCAATTGCTCTCGCAGCGGATTGAGCCAGCCAGCACGCCGTTCCAGCCGCATAAACACGCTGCCAAACAGCCACAGTCCAATGAGCGTCAGCAGCCCCGTGCCCAACCAGCGCTGCAAGATCTCATTGCGCAGCTCCCAAAAAGCCTGCGAATAGCCGCGCCGATCTTCCGCATAGCGATAATTTTGCAATGCAGCAGCATAGTTGCCCGCCTTATAGTCTGCGTCCGCGATCGCCTGATACGCCATAATGAACAAGCCATTTGCACTCAACACCTGTTCAAAATGGGGACGCGCCTCCTCATAAAACCCCTGCATATAACGTTGCACGCCCTCATGCACGTTGCGGGCAAAGTCAGTCTCGCGATAAATCACGATTGCATTCTTATCCCGATCTAATACATACAGCTCATTGCCGCGACGCACAATTGAAGAGGGATTGCTCAATGTGCCCAGGCGCTGCTCACCCTTATCCGGTGCGCCAAACACAAACAGCAATGTTCCGTTCCAATCATACTCATAGATTTTTCCATCCCCATCCACCGCCACCAGCAACCCATCCGGGCTGACAAACACATCGCGAAACGTCGTCGAACCATACAGATCGCCAAACAAATTCTGCCCGGCAATGGTGAACTTGCGAATACTGCGTGTGCGCACCGTGCCCGCGGTGACAGTATAGACCAGGGATTGATCGCCAATGGCCAGGTTGGAAGGCGAGGCAGCTTCATTCTTGACAAACTGTGCCAGTTGCTCCGGCGTCAAAAACAGACGCTGCAAAACCATCTTGAGCGACATTTGTGCCTGATTGGCGCCAAAATAACCAATGAAGCGCCCATCGGTATTCATCATCAGCAAGCCATCCACCGAGCCTTCGCTGACAACGTACAGATTCTTGCGCACATCCACCGCAATCTTGCGCGGCAGGAACTCGCGCCGCTGCCCAAACAACGGCTCAGAGGGACGTCCAAAC
The DNA here is from genome assembly GCA_020216845.1 of Anaerolinea sp. Lineage (GTDB taxonomy): Bacteria > Chloroflexota > Anaerolineae > Anaerolineales > Anaerolineaceae > JAIWNK01. The sequence goes on from JAIWNK010000117.1 coordinate 1,496, forward strand.
TCCTTCAGCAAGTTACCCTCTTGGTCAAGCAACACCACCATGTTCTTGCCCGCATCCGCCACATACACCACCCCCGCCTCATCCACGAACACCCCGGTTGGCGACTTCAGCACCCCCTTGCCCAGCTCGGCCACTACCTCAAAGCGTTCGTTTAGCCGTAAAATTCGCCCATTGCCCGCATCAGCCACATACAACGCCCCGTCCGGCGCCAGGAACAAATCTTCTGCCCCAGCAAGCGGCAACGCCACCTCATCCACCGGCAGATAGGCATCCTGCGTCATGTAGAGATGCCGCCCCGGCCCCATCGTCCAGGTCGTGTAAGGCGAAAACGCCAACGCCTGCCCAACCGGCCAGGCCAGCACACACACCAAACCAAGCAGCACCAACAATCCCTTGCGCATCATTTCAACCCCGATCGCGACATCGTGCTCATCACCTGACTTTGCATGATCACAAAGATCAACAGATTGGGAATGAACATAATCAGCGCCGAAGCAGCCGCAATGCCCTGCCCGGCCACCGTGTTTGCCCCACTGCTCGAAGAAGTCAGCGTGCTGAGGTAAAAGACAAAGGTCTTCAGGCTTTCCTGATTGATGTACAATGTAGAAGTCTCAGCATTGTTCCAGGCCGCCTGAAACGTCAAAATGGCAATTGTTGCAATTGCCGGTTTGATCATCGGCAAAATGATGCTCCAATACACCCGCACATCCGAAGCGCCATCCATATACGCCGCCTCAATAATCTCATCCGGCACGCCATCAATGAACTGCTTGATCAAAAACACGCCAACCGGCATGGCCAACACCGGCAGCACATGCACCCAAAACGTATCCAGCAGGCCGAGCTTCTCAATCACCAAAAAACGCGGAATAGAAACCGCAATCGGCACGAACATCAGCGCCAGGGTGTTAATCGTAAACAAAGCTTGCTTCAAGCGAAAGCGTTTTTTGGAGAGCGCAAATGCCGCCAGACTGGAAACAACCGCCGAAGCCGCCACCGTCACAACGGTAACCACAACGCTGTTGAACAAATAGCGACTGACCGGCACACCCGAAGTGGACATGCTTGAAAACAGATCTTGAAAATTCTTCAACGTCGGACGCATGACCCAAAAACGTGGCGGATAGGCATATAGCTCATCCGGAGGCTTGAAGGCATTGGCAAAGATGAACACAATCGGCAGCAACATCAACAGCGAAAGCGGAACCAGCAACAGATAAAACTTCAACTGACTGACATGAAAGCCTTGCGGGTTCATGCCACGATTGCGAATGCCTGTCATCGAACGAAACCAGGTTCGTTTCATCCTTCCTCCTACTCGCTTGCAAACAGCCGATTGGAAAGACGAGTGAAAAACAACACCATTAGCAGCAAAACTACCGAAACCGCCGCCGCATAGCCCATCTCATAGCGCAAAAAACCATAATCCTCAATGTGATTGACGATCAACTGCCCGGCATATTGCGGGGTTGGATTGCTGCCCGAAAGCGTCACCCCAATTGCACCAGCCTGAAACGTGCCAACAATCGCCATCACCGCCCCGAACAACATTTGCGGCTTCATGGAAGGAATGGTGATATAGAAAATCTCCTGCCAGCGGCTATTGACCCCGTCCAAGGCCGCCGCCTCATACAATTCTGGGCTAATCTCCAAAATACCGGCCAACATCGCCAAAAAGCCAATGCCCATGCTGCTCCACAGCGTCACCACAATCATGATCGTCATCAAATATTGCGGAGACTGTAACCATTGCACCGGCTCTTGCAACAGACCAAGCTGCATCAGCAAGCTGTTCAAATAACCGGTTTGATCGCCGCTGAACAACACCTTCCAAATCACCGCCATTGCCACCCCCGAGGTCATCGAGGGCGAATATAAAATCAATGCAAAGATCGTGCGCGGCAATTTGGGCAGTTGTGCCAGCACCCAGGCCAAAAAGAAAGCCAACGCATAACCGCCCGGCCCAACAATCACCGCAAATTGAATCGTGTTCGGCAGCACATAGCGCATGAAAATATCATCTTGCGTCAGCAGAGCAATGTAATTGCGCAACCCAACCCAGCGCGGCAGCTGAATCGTGTCGAAGAAAGTGAAAGAAAGCAGAAAGGCTGCCAGCACCGGCACAACGATGAACACCACAAACAACAAAGCATAAGCCGAAAGGAACGCATATGCGTTCCCTTCTTTCGTCGCCCACCTGCGCAGCGCCTGCTTAACGTCCATTTTCCTGCCATCCTTTCACCGTTTCCAGCGTTGGCACTTTGAATTCCCGCACCGGCTTCCCATCTTTCAAATACCCAAACTCTTCCATCTTGCGGCGGATCTCGCGATTGATCACAATCACCGCCCGGTCCAACGCCACACGCGGGTTGGCCCCATCGAACACAATCCGGTTCCACACATTGCTCAGCTCACGCTCCTGCATGTAACTACCCGGCAACCGCACCGGCTCTTGCAGCCACTGCCATTGCTCCAAAATCACTTGCTTGTGCTCTTCGGGAATATCCAAGCGGGCAAAGGCCTGCAAATTGGCCGAATTCCACAAATACTCTGGCCCATAATTCAACACCAACCGCTCCTGAAACTCCGTCTGCGTCTCCGTAGACATCCACCACTTCATGAATTGCCAGGCTTCTTGAGGATGTTTGGCGTTCTTGAACATGATGCATGCCTGTGCCGAGCCGGTCGCATAACGATTCTGACGACCATCCGGCAAAACTGTCGCCGGGTAAAGGTCGATCTTCCATTGCCCATCAATTTCTGGCGCAGCTGTGCGTAATTTGATATACGTTTCAAAATTCGAAACGCCAATCGGCAACGTGCCATAGCGAAAGCTTTCGTAAAAGCTAGCCGTTGTCAACGGCATTCCATACATGGTAAAGCTTTCGGCCATAAAGCGAATGGCGGCAATGGCCTCTTCACTCTGCAAACCGGTTGAAAATCCATCTGCGCTGTAAAGCTGTGCGCCATAATTGAACAAATAGGGCGCCGTGACCAGGTACCCTTTCAACCCAGCCCCACTGGAAAGCGGCGTGTTGTAATTCATGCCATACCGTTGCAATTCCGGCAAAATCTCGATCACCTCATTCCAGGTATGGGGCACAGGAATGCCCAATGAATCCAAAATATCCTTGCGATAAAACGTTACCCAAAAATCTTGCGTCTCCGGCAGGGCATACACCGAATCGTTCAAAACATAGCTCAACAAGGCCCCCGGCGAATAAATGTTGATGAATGAATCAAAATCCTCAAATGAGCGCAAATCATACAAGGCGTTGCGCACCGCCAATTCATACGGCACGTTCGTACTAACCCCCAGGGCAACATCCGGCTGAATGCCCGCAGCATTGGCCAGCACCAGCTTCGACTCATCCGGCATGATCGAAAACTTGACGCGGATGCCTGTTTGCGGCGTAAAAGTCTCATCCGACATCAATTGCAACAAGTCCACATAGACACGCGGCCGGTTAACCCACACCTCCAATTCGCCTTCGTCCGCACCAAGTGATTGATAGGGATTAGGCCGAAACGTATATACAAAACGCTTGAACCCTTCCGACAGAGAACGTCCCAACGGAACCTTTGGCTGCTGCGGCAGACGGTCCGCCGAATGGATAGTAATTGTATCCAGGGTCAACGGCTGACTTTGCAGCAAAGGCAACAACGACCCCAGCAACTGCGCCGCCGAACCTGATCCTTCCGAGAAGCGATTCATATAGGTTGGAATCTGATCCGGGTTTTCGGCCAAAAACTGCAAATTATCCATCGCCATCTGATAGGTTAGCACCTCTGGCGAAGAAACGCCCCCACTCACCATCAGCAACAGGTTCTTATCCGCTTCCAGATGCTCCAAAATCGTGTTCAGCCGCTCGGTTATATCGGGAATGTAATCGGAAATGACCCACTCTTTATACGGATCACGCTGATTGCCGGTCAGCTTCTTGATCTCCAACGCCAACGAGTTGATATCCAGCAAGGCCTGTTGAATCGTCTCCACCGCCGGACGATAGGGTGCAACGGTGCTTTCCAGGCCAATGATATTCTCACCCTGATGCAAAAAGACCTCATACACCAACGGGACATTCACCCAACCGTCAGAGTAGCGAAAAGCAAACGCGTTCCATTCCTCAAACGGCACCTGCCCATTGATGGTGATGCGACGAAAGACGGTAAAATTACTGCGCATGTTCTGCTGCGCGTGCAGTGTAATTTGATACAAGCCGTCTTGCGGAACGTTCACCTTGTAATACACCGCACTGCCGCTTTTCGTCCAGCTGCTGCCACCCAATGTATTGAGCAGCAACCGATAGGTATCATACGGCGTCACCTCCAGGCTGCGACTGCTAATCGGTCGCACCGCAGTGTCATTCTTATAGGCTGGAAATTCAGCCTCCAACGTCACCGAAAAATTACTCACCGCTTCAAACGGACAGGATGCCCGATACGCCGCATAGGATAAAAGCGGCTCAACCCGCTCCAGATACAGGCTGCCCAGATACAGCCCACCCTCGCTCAATGTAAAATCAAGCCGATGCTGTCCCGCGGTCAGGAAAACCGACTGCGGCGCATCCCCCAACCGCTGCACATCCCACACATCCGCCTTTGACCAGCGCAGCTCACGCTCTTGCCGAATCAACGCATCATTGCCATAGCGGTCCTTTGGAAAGGTAGCCGTGCTATTCCGATAATACATGGGAAAGATAATCCGTTGCCAGGCCGGGGCAGGAAAGACATCATCCACCCGCACCTGCCCAATCGGAGCACTCAACATCTCCGCCGGGCTAACCGCATCCCAACGCAACAGATAATCGCCTGTTTCTGGCACCTCCAGCATCACACGGAAGCTCTGACCAGCTTGCAAACGCACACTATCGCGATCATACTGCGTTGTGATCGCGTCTTGAATCAACGGCAACCCAAACGCTTGTGCGCCAATTTCAATTACGGTCGCCTGCCGGCTACAATCTTCTGTTGCTGCCTTGGTCACTTGTCCAGCTGGCAACATCATGGAAAGAATCAGACAAGTCACCAAAACAAACCGCAACCCCAACGGCAATTTCTGCGCCATAGCCATTCTCCGAAAAATTATGGGGAGCGTTGCACCCACAACGCTCCCCATTCCATCACACAGCTTATTTCGGCAGTTCTGCGCGTGCATCATCGAGGATCTTATTGGCAAATTCTTCCAACTTTGCCGCATAGTCCTCATATTTGAACTTGCCATCATTGGCGAAGTTGAACATATACCACATGTTCACATCTTTATCTTCACCAATATCAATGCCCGGCTTGCCTTCCCAACGAGCGTTGACATAGCCCGGAACAATCTTGGCCAGCGATTCAATCAAGCTGTTATCCAGATTTTCCAACGCCTTGCGAATGCCCGGCTTATCGCCAAAGAACGACAGATACAGGTCAATTGAAGCTGCATCCACAGAAACCGGCATCTTGCTTGGCACGCCATTGGCAGCCTTGGCCAGTTCAACCTCTTTTGCATAAGCAGCTTTGGAGAAGGTCATCCATTTGGCAAAATCATAGGCTGCTTCTACGTTCTTGGCAGTCTTAGAAACGACGATGATATCAGCTACCAACGCCTGATTGCCACCCGGCACACCCATAAAGTCCCAGTTGAAGGTCGCACTTTGAGCATAGCCAGGAATTGCCCAGCCGCCATCCCAGCGCACGCCACTTTCCTGATTCAAGAACAGCTCCCACGGACCCTGCGACTTGAAGTTCGGCTTCTGCTCATCCGTCAGGCCCTGCCAGGTATGCGGTTTCATCTCGCCCGCCTTAGCGATCCCGCCCTTGAACGCAGCGGAATTGTAGTTCATGTGCGTGCCATCAAAGCTAAACCACTTCAGTTTGGCATCTTGCGTATTCGGGTACCAGCCCATGATGAATTCCATCTCATCCAGGCCCAAGCGCCCCTTTTGCACATCGGTCAGCGCCGTTGTTGCTGCAAAGAAATCATCCACCGAAACACCATATTCCGGCGCATCCAAATTGGCGGCTTCAAACAAGTCTTTGTTGACAAAATACCCCATCACAAATTGTGCAGCCGGAAGCCCCAACACCTTGCCATCATACGTCACCGCATCCTTCAGCACCTGCGGGACATCCTTCCAATCCGCATCGTCCTTGACCAGGGTGCTCAGATCCGCCAGCCAGCCATTCTTGACATACAGCGGCGTGCGGTCCGCCATAAACACATCGGGCAGTTGACCTTTGGCAGCAAGGTTGGTCAGCTTTTCATCCCAGCTACCATCCCCAGACATATCCACAAATTCAATCGTCACATTGGGGTGTTGTTCAATGTAAGCGGCAATCAATTGACGCTGAATGTTGTTCTCTTCCTCTGTGCCAACATTCCAGTTGGCATAACGAATGGTAACAGGTTCAGCAGATACCGCTGTGGGCTCGGGCGCTTTGGTTGGTTCAACCGGCGCCTTGGTAGGCTCAACCGGCGCCTTGGTAGGTTCAACCGGCGCACTGGTTGGTTCCGCCGGAGCAGTCGTCGGCGTATTGCAAGCTGCCACACCAAAGACCAGCACCAACACCACCAGAACATTTAACCATTTTGCAAAGGCTTTCATTTCTTTATCTCCTCATCAAAATCAAAAATAGAATTTTTATTTTGAACAACCAGCGAACAAAGCAAAACCATCTCCCTTGAATCAATCACCTCCTTCATCCCAAAACAACTTGCACACGATGAGTCTGACCATCGGCAAAAATGGGCAACAAATTACCAACATAGGGATGTCCATCCACACTCACTGAGGCAACGCCCCCATGCACATGCTGCGGATTTTGCACCTCAATTTCATAGACCGCATGGCGAAAACGTCGCACCACCGTAAAGCCATCCCACTCGGCAGGGATTGCCGGGTCTACCCGCAAGCCATCCAATTCAGGCCGGATTCCCAAAATCCAATGCACCGCCACACGATGCAACCACTGTGCCGAGCCCGTATACCAGGTCCACCCCCCGCGCCCATCATAAGGCGAAAGCGGCCCGTCAATATTCCCTGGGGTCACATACGGTTCAGCCCAATAGCGCTCAAGGTCAGCGCTGCGGTTGGGGGGACAAATACGCCGATAGGCCTGATAAGCCAATTCAGGCTGTCCCAACCGGGCGTAGGCCCAAACGGCCCAGGTCGCGGCATGGGTATACACCCCGCCATTTTCACGCAGGCCCGGCGCATAGCGGGTGACATAACCAATATCCGGACGAGGTCGTGTAAAAGCCGGCCAGTTCAGCAAGGCGCCATGCTCTTTCAGCAAATATTGCGTCACCGCCTCCATCGCTTGCCGGGCGCGTCCTTGCTCTGCTGCCCCGCTGATCACCGCCCAAACATTCGGCATGAGGAAAATCTTGCCCTCCTCATTTTGCCGCGAGCCAAGCAACAACCCCGCATCGGTCGTCGCCTGCCGATACCAGCTGCCATCCCAACCATAACGCTCCAATCCATCGCGCAGCGTCTGCTGCACATCGGCACAACGCGCCGCAAACACTTCATCCCCGCGGCGCTGTGCCAGGGGAATGAAGCTGCTCAAAATCAGATACAAAAACTCGGCCACCCAAAAGCTCTCGCCCTTCATCTGCGTCCCAACTGCGCTCAGCCCGTCATTCCAATCATGATCGCCCATCAACGGCACGCCGCGCGGCGAAAAGCGGCGGAATGACAACTCAATGGCACGCTTACAATGCAGGTAAAGTGGCTCTGCCGGACCATTCAAATACGGCACCATCTCATCCAAAATCGCAAAGTCCGCCGTCTCTTGCAAATAAGCATCCAAAATGAACGGCAACCACAACAAATCATCGGAACAATGCGTGCGCGGGCCGCCGCCACGAATGCTGAACCACCAATGCAATACATCCCCCTCAATGAATTGCTGCGCAGCATGAAGCAACAATTGCCGACGCGCCTCCTCCGGCACACTTTCTAAGAAAATTTGGCTATCTTGCAATTGATCGCGAAAGCCATAGCCGGCCGAAACCTGATAGAAAGCCGACTTTCCCCATAACCGGCAAGAAATTGCCTGATACTTACTCCACACATTGGTCATATAGTTCAATGCCAAATCCGGCGTTTGCACCTGTTCGGCATCCAAAAAGCGCGCCCAAAAGCGCTCCACTGCCTGCAACGTCTCTGTCGCAGCTTGCGCTGAGGTAAAGCGTCGAATCAATGCAGCAGCATCTTCCTTGCCATCTTCTGCTGCCCCCAGAGTAAACACAATCGTGCGTTCTTGCCCCGGCTGCAAATCTACTTCGACCCGCAGCGCGGCAATTGCATCGCCGAAGCGACCACACCGCCCAGCCAATTGCGCCTCAAACATGGCCTGTGGCTGATCATCGTTGCGGTACATCCCCAAGAACGATTCCTTATCACAATCAAACGATTGCAGAGGTTCACTCACCGCCATGAAAGCTGTATAAGGCCAATCCACGTTGTTATGCCGCCCCAATTCATCCGCAAACCCCCATAAACACTTGCGCGC